>CAYTRM010000129.1:0-7547 GCA_964440225.1 uncultured Thermoleophilia bacterium
CGGTGCCGGTGACGGGCTCGCCGCTCTCGAAGGCGCCCTCGATACGCTTCCACGCCTTCTCGAAGCGGGCGCGCTTCTTGCTCAGGATGAGACGCCCGTCGGCGTCTTCCTTGGTCATGACGAGCGCGTCGATCTCCTCGCCCAGCTGGACCTCTTCGGAGGTGTTGACGTTCTTGCGGATGCTGAGCTCGTTGACCGGGATGACGCCTTCGGACTTGTAGCCGATGTCGACCAGGACCTCGTCCTTGTCGACGCGCACGACGTTGCCGGTGACGATGTCGCCTTCGCTGAAGTCGGTCAGCGTCAGGTCGTAGTTGGGGATGATCTCGCCGTCGACCTCGATGAGGTAGCCTTCGCTGCCCTCCACGATCCTCGGGTCGTTGGCCGCTGCAAGCTGTGCGTCGATGGGTTTGTCAGCCATGTGGTCTCGTTGCCTCCCGGTCACGTATGCGGTCCGTCGTTGACAGAGGGTAACGGCCCGCGGACCGCAGCGGGCCGAAACCAGCGGAGTATAGCACGGAACGCCGAGGCCGGACGAGGCGCCGCCGTCCCGCGCGGCGAGGTCGCCGCGCTACCGCTTGGCGGAGAGCCAATCCGGGCCGATGCCCGTCTCCACCTCGAGCGGCGGATCGAGATCGTAGGCGCCGCACATGGCGTCGCGAAGCAGCGGCAGGCACTCGCCGACCTCGGCTTCGGGGCACTCGAGGACGAGCTCGTCGTGTACCTGCAGCACGAGGCGCGACGCCAGACGGCGGCGCTCCAGCTCGCGGCTCACGGACACCATCGCGACCTTGATGATGTCCGCGGCCGTCCCTTGCAGGATCGTGTTCACGGCGAGCCGCTCGCCGAGCGAGCGCACGCGGTAGTTCGACGAGCGCAGCTCCGGTACGGCGCGCCGGCGCCCGAAGAGCGTCGTGACGTGACCGTCGCGCGTGGCCTGTGCGATGACCTCGTCGCGAAACTCCCTGACCCGCGGGTACTTGGCGAAGTAGGCGGCGATGAAGTCCCGCGCCTCGTCCACCGTCATGCCCACCTGCTCCGAGAGCCCGAAGGCGGACAGCCCGTACATGATGCCGAAGTTGGTCGCCTTGGCCCGCTCCCGTTGCTGCTTCGTGACCTCCTCGACCGGTATGCCGGCGACCGCGGCCGCGGTCACGCGGTGCACGTCCTCGCCGCGGTGATACGCATCGAGAAGCGCCGGCTCCCGTGAGAGCGAGGCCATGAGGCGCAGTTCGATCTGCGAGTAGTCGGCGACGACGAGCTGGTGCCCGTCCTCGGCGACGAAGCAGGCGCGGATCTCGGCCCCGAGGTCGGTGCGCACGGGGATGTTCTGCAGATTGGGATTGGCGCTCGAGAGCCGGCCGGTCGCGGCGACCAGCTGGTTGAAGGTGCTGTGCACGCGACCCGTACGCTCGTCGATGTGCTCCGGCAGCGGCTCGAGGTAGGTGTTGAGGAGCTTCGTGAGCTCGCGCCACTCCTCGACGGCCGGGACGATGGGGTGCTGCTCGCGCAGCCCCTTCAGCACCCCGGCGTCCGTGGAGTAGCCGGTCTTGCCCTTCTTCGTGGGCACCAGCTCGAGACGCTTGAAGAGGACATCGGCAAGCTGTTGCGGCGAGCCGAGCGTGAACTCGACGCCGGCCAGCCTCACGATCTCGTCGTGGAGCTCGTCGACGCGGTCACGCACGCGTGCCGTGATCTCGCCGAGCCGGTACGGGTCCATCTTGACGCCCGCCGCCTCCATCTGCCCGAGGACGCGCACCAGCGGCAGCTCGACCTCGCGGAAGAGGCGCTCGAGCCCCAGCTCGACGAGACGCGGGCGCTGGGCCTCGGCGACACGCCAGGTGAGCGCCGCCCGCGTCGCCGCGGCGGCCTCCGCCGCCGGGCCCTCCACCAGCGCGGCGCTCTCCTCCGCGCCGGCGAGCGCGAACAGGCCGCGCTCCTTCTCCGGGCGCTCCGGCGCCAGAAGGTACGCGGCCACGGCGGTGTCGAACGCCGGTCCGCAGGGCGCCGCCGCGAAGCCCGGCTGCGCCTTGGCGTCGTGCGCGACGACGTGGGCGGCGAGCCGCCAGAGCGCGGCGACGCGGTCGTCGGGGGCCGGCGCCACGAGCGCCGCCTCGCCGCCCGCGTACCCGCACGCGACCCACCCGCCGTCGGGCCGCGGCTCGAGCGCCAGCGCGGCCTCGCCCTTCTCCAGCAGAGCCGCGAGCGGCCCGACGTCGGGCTCGGCCGCGAGCCTGACCGCCGAGCCCGGCGCGACGCCGCCGGCGCGATCGGCAGGCTGCGCCGCGGAGTCGGCGATCTCGCGCAGCCGCCGGCGGAGGTTGCGGAACTCGAACCGCTCGAAGACCGCGTCGACCTGTTCGACCGGCAGCTCGTAGCCGCCGCGAGCGACGAGGGCGACGAGATCCTCGTGGAGCGGCACATCGAGCACCATCGTGGCGAGACGCAAGGAAAGCCGCGCCTCGGCCTCGTGGTCACGCAGCAGGGCGCGGCGCTTCTCCGACTTGACCTCGTCGAGCCGTTCGTACAGAGCCTCGATCGAGCCGAACTGCTGAAGGAGCTGCGCCGCGGTCTTCTCGCCGACACCGGGCACGCCCGGGATGTTGTCGGAGCTGTCGCCCTTGAGGCCGATGTAGTCCGGGATCTGCGCCGGGGTCACGCCGAACCGCTCCACGACGGCGGCCGGGGTGTAGATCTTGACGTCGGTGATGCCGCGGCCCGTGCTCATGACCCAGATGTCGTCGTCGACCAGCTGCATCGCGTCGCGGTCGCTGGTCACGACGATCGAGCCGACACCCTGGCGCTTGGCCTCCTCGGCGAGCGTGCCGAGGATGTCGTCGGCCTCGAAGCCGGGGTTGACGAGGTTGACGATCCCGAATCCGCCGACCAGCTCCGGCAGGAGGTCCCACTGCCGCGCGAGCGCCTCGGGCATGTGCGGCCGCTGGGCCTTGTACTCGGCGTAGAGATCGTCGCGGAAGGTCTTCTCACGGGCGTCCCACGCGACGGCGATGTTGGCCGGCCGGTACTCGCCGACGATCTTGAGCAGCATCTGGCTCAGACCGAAGAGGGCGTTCGTGGGCTCCCCGGCCTGGGTGGTGATCGTCTCGGGCAGCGCGAAGAAGGCGCGAAAGGCGAGACTGCTCCCGTCGAGCAGGAAGAGCCGGTTCTCGAGATGCGGTGCGGCCATGGCTCGATTCTACGTCAGGTCGCGCAGCGAAGGTCGCGCCGTGAAGACGGGCACGATGACGGCGCGGCCGGAAGAGTACGGGAACGGACGCCCGAAGCGCGACGCCGCCGCGACCGCCACGTCAGCGCGGCGCGCGAGCCTCTCGATCCGGCGCCACTCCAGGACAGGACGGACTACTCAGCCTGCGGCGGCGGCTCGTTGAGCACCAGCCAGTAGAGTCCGAGCTGGTTCACCGCCTCCATGAACTGGGTGAAGTCGACCGGCTTGCGGATATAGCTGTTCGCGCCTAGATCGTAGCTCCGCGCGAGATCGCTCTCGACGTTCGACGACGTGAGGACCACCACCGGGAGCCGCTTGGTACGCGGGTCGGCGCGCAGGCGCTCCAGCACCTCGAGCCCGCCGACTTTGGGCAGCTTGAGGTCGAGCAGGACGAGCTGGGGAAGGTCGGTGACGTCGCGACCGGAGAACGCTCCGGTCCCGTACAGATAGTCCAGCGCCTCGGCGCCGTCTCGCACGACGTCCACCCGGTTCGCGACGCGGTGCCTGCGCAGCGCCCGAAGCGTGAGCTCGACGTCGTCGTCGTTGTCCTCGACCAGCAGGATCAACCGCTGCTCCTTCATCCGCCCTCCCCTCGCGGGCCCAGGGTGAAGTACACCGTGGCTCCCTTACCCGTTTCGCCCTCGGCCCATACACGCCCCCCATGACGGCGGACGATGCGCTGCACCGTCGCCAGCCCGACACCCGTTCCCGGGAACTCATCGTCAGCGTGCAACCGCTGGAACGGTGCGAACAGCTTATCCGAATACGCGCCGTCGAACCCAGCCCCGTCGTCCTTCACGAAGAAGACAGGTCCGTCGTCCCGCTTCGTCGCCCGGAGCTCGATGAGCCCGCCGGACTTGCGCGATGTGAATTTCCACGCGTTGGCCAGCAGGTTCTGCAGGACGATCTGGAGGAGGGGCGCGTCCCCGCTCGCCGTCAAGCCGCCCTCGATGACGGTCTCGACCTCCCTCTCAGGCTCCGCCGCGCGCAGTTCCGCGACGATCTTGCGCGCGGCGGCGGACAAGTCGACGGTCTCCCGCCGCAACTCCCGGCGCGTGACCCGCGAGAGCATCAGCAGATCGTCGATCAGTCGCGCCATACGCTGCGACGCGCCGCGGATGCGCCTGAGGTAGTCGTACGCCTCGCCGTCCAGCTTCGATCCGTAGTCCTCGGCGAGCGCCAGACTGAAGCCGTCCAGGGCGCGCAGAGGAGCGCGCAGGTCGTGAGAGACCGAATAGCTGAACGCCTCGAGCTCGGCATTGGCCCCCTCGAGCTCCGCCGTGCGCTCACGCACGCGCCGCTCGAGGTCGACGTTGAGCTCGGCGAGCTCGCGCTCGGCCACGTGGCGGGCCTCCTCGCGCGCCGCCGCCTCGAGGGCGAACGCGACGTCGGCCGCCAGCCGCTCGAGAAGCCCGACCTCCTCGGCGTCGAACGCGCCGGCGTCGCTGGAGTAGATCGCCAGCGCGGCGTACGGCCGCCCGCCCTCGCCGATGGGCACCGCGACACACGCCCGGAAGCCCCGTGAGCGGGCGTCGTCGGCGAATCCGGCCATACGCTCCTCAGAGAAGACGTCGGAGCACGTATCCGTCAGCCCGTCCCGCAACGCCACCGTCATCGTCTCGAGAGAGGCCAGCGGTCGGCCGACGTCGAGGCGCTGAGCCTCGGCGAACCCCGCGTCCGCCCCAGCGGACGCGAGCAGGCGCACCGCACCGTCGCCCCCGGCCGCCCCGACCCAGGCCATCACGAAACCGCCCTCCTCCACGACGACGCGGCAGAGCTCCTCGTACAACCGCTGCGGGTCGCGGACCCGCGGGATCATCTCCGCGACGGAACTGAGCACCCGGTACAGGTGGGTGAGGCGCGCGAGGCGCAGCGCGTTCGCGCGCCGCTCGCTCACGTCCTCGACGAGGAGCAGGACGCCGTCGGCGTCGCCGCCCGGCCCGCGCAGAGCGGCCATTGACGCGCTCGTCGACATGCGCGACCCGTCCTTGTGCACGCAGGGCAGATCGACCCCGGCGAGCTGCTCGCCGGCGACGACGCGCCGAAGGAGGTCACCGGACTGCCCGAGGGCGTCGGCGGGCAAGAAGGGCGCGCGCCGGCCGACGGCCTCGCCGGCACTCCATCCGAAGATCGCCGCCGCCGCCGGGTTCCAGAGCGTGACGACCTGGTCGCGGTCGAGCGCGACCACGGCGACCGGCGCCGACATGACCGTGGCCTCCAGCCGCTGCGACGCCTCCCGCAGCGCGGCGTCCGCCGCCTTGCGCTCGCCGATGTCGCGGGCGATCTCGAGGTAGAGGACCTCTCCCTCGACATCCACGGCGCTCAGGCCGACGTCGACGGGGAACTCGACGCCGTCGCGGCGCCGGTGCACGCCCTCGAAGGCCAGGTGACCGCCCTCCGCCTCGAGGCGACGCAGCCGCTCGTCCCAGGAGACCCCGCCGCCCGCCACGCGGTACAGCCCGCCGTCGCGGCCGACGAACTCGCCGCGGGAGTACCCGTACGCGGTGAGCGCGTGGTCGTTGGCCTCCACGATGCGACCGTCCGCCGACAGCAGCACCACGCTCTCCCCGGCCTCACGCATCAGCGTCGCGTAGCGCGTCTCGGCCTGGCGCCGCTCCTTCTCCGCCGCGACCAGCGCCCGCAGCGAAGCGGCCTCCCGCCCGCGCCAGTAGACGAGCAGGACCAAGCCCGCGATGACGATGATGCTCAGCGCCCACACGGCGGTCGTGACGGCCTGGGCGCGCACCGGCTGCTCTATGGTCGCCAGATCCTGCTTCACCACGAGGTACCACGGCGTGCCCGACACGCGGCCGATCGAGGCCAGCACGGGCACACCGCGGTAGTCAAGACCCTTGCGCACGCCGCTCGCGCCCCGGACGACCTTGACGCCGACCAGTGCCGTCTCGCCCAGTGGCACACTCAAACTCATCGGGCCGCCGGGCCGCAGCCGCAACTCGTTCACGTAGACCGCTCGCCCGTCACGCTCGCTGAGCAGGATGCTCTCTCCCGACGCGCTCGCCAGCGGCCACTTCTCCAGAAGGGGCAGCAGCGTCTTGGCCGGGTCCATCGTCTGGATCAGCACACCCAGAGGGCGGGAGCTCTCCCCCCCGGTTCCCGAAAGCGGTGTCGCGAGGCTCAGCGCCAGGGCGCCCTGCGTCGTTCGATACACGTCCGAGAAGACGGTCTCCCCGCTCCGCAGGGCATCGGCGGCGAGCGCCCTGACGCTCGCGTCCGGCGCGGCCGCCCGCGAGGGCGTCGTGGCCACCACCTTGAGGGACGAGTCGAGTACCGTGATCGACTGGACGTCGTTGCTGCGCCGGAACACCCCCAGCATGTCGGTGACGGCCGTCGGCGGCGGACCGTCCACGTCCGCGAGGATCTGCCGCCGGAGAAGCCCGCCGAGCGCCGCGCCGGAGGCGAGCAGGCAGACGTCGGCCTTCTGAGCGGCGAACCAGCGGCTGATCTGCTCGCTCTGCAGCAGCCGCACGCCGGTGAGGCCCTCGGCTGCCTCCCGCCGAAGGTCGCGGGCCTGACGCTCGTGGGTGATCCAGCCGGTGACCGCGACTCCCGCGACCACGGCCAGCACGACGAGCACCGGCACCAGAAGAGAGCGGACCGCACCCGGGGCGGGCCGCAACGCGGACCGCTTGGCGGCCGCCGCAGAGCCGGGCGCCACGTCGCTTCCCCCTCCCCGCCGCTCCCGGCGCATACGATCCCCCAGACCTTCGGCGTCCCCGCCGAGCGCCGCTTCAGGGACGGCGCTTCACAAGCAGAACGTGCGTGCCCAGCGGGCCGCACGTGTACTGCACCGCATCCGTCAGCGCCCTCATGAAATGGATGCCTCTTCCCGTCGTCTCCGACGCCGCCGGGGCGCAGATGGGCGACGCCGCGATACCGTCGCCGCTGTCCACGACCTCGACGGCCACCTCGTCCTCGTAGCAGAAGAACCGTACCCGCACGTCGTCGTCGGCGCCCTGGGGAGACCCGTGGACGACGGCGTTCGCAAGCGCCTCGGCGACGGCGACGGAGAGCTCGAACAGCGCGGAGCCGCTCAGCCCGGCGACCTCGGCGTAGGCGGCGATCCTCCGGCGCGCGGCGCGCAGTCGCCTGGGCGTCGCGGGGAAGGTGAACTCGTGCTCCCACCGCGGCCGGTCGCCGGCGCGCACGTCGACGTCCCCGCCGGCGCCCGCCGGTCCCGGCACCGGTGGTACGGAGCGCATGAGGCCGGCGCCGGCCAGCGCTTCGCGCGCCTCCGGCTCCTCGACGGCGACGACGAGCTCACCGCCCTCTCCGGCGAACGCCGTCGCGGCCGCGCTGAGCG
>CAYTRM010000130.1:0-7516 GCA_964440225.1 uncultured Thermoleophilia bacterium
GCACCTCGACGCGCACGCCGATGTCGACGGGGTTGGTGCGCATGGCTATGTGCAGGCGCTTGCACTCCTCCACGAGCCAGGCGGCGCCGTCGCGGCCGGGCGCCGCGATCACGGCGTCGGCGGTGAGCCGGGTCCCGTCGGCGAGCACCACGCCGGTGGCGCGCAGCTCGCTCTCGCCGGCCGGCTTCTCGACGAGGATGCGGTCGACGCGCTTGCCGGTGAGGACCGAGACCTGCTCCTCCAGCTCCGCGCGCATGCGCGTGAGGATGTCGTAGGAGCGCTCGGTGCCCATGTGGCGCACCGGCGACTCCACGAGCGTCATGCCGTGCAGCAGCGCCTCCCGGCGGATCTCGTCGAACTTCTTGCCGCCGCCGTGCACCTTCTCCGGGGCGCCGTACTCGAGCCAGATGCCGTCGACGTAGTCGATGAGCTCGGTGAGGCCGTCTTTGCCCACGAAGCGGTCGAGCCAGCCGCCGACGTCGGGAGTGAGCGTGAGCTTGCCGTCGCTGAAGGCGCCGGCGCCGCCCCAGCCGCAGGTGATGTCGCAGGGCTCGCAGCTCGCGCAGACGCCGGTCTTGCGCGCCGGGCAGGCGCGGCGGCTGATGTCGGGACCGCGCTCGACGAGGAGCACTTGGGCACCGTTGCGGCGCACGAGCTCGAGCGCGGCGAAGATACCGGCGGGGCCGGCGCCGACGACGATCACATCGTAGTGAGAACGCGCAGCATCCATGTCAGAGGCGGGGGGGAGGTCGGACAAAGGGCAGAAGGTGGGTCCCTTTTCCGGATGATAGCCGGGTGGCGAACGCATGACAAACGCGGCGCGTCTCGAAGGACGGGACAGAGGGTGGGCCGCGGCGCTCGCCTTGACCGGAGGATGTGGAGGATGCCATGCGGATCAAGGGACGGAAGAAGAACGCGGCAGGCGCGTTCACCCTGGCGCTGACCGCGCTGGGCGCGACGCTTCTCGTCGCCTGTGGCGGCGGCGAACCGGCGTCGCCGGACACGCCGGCCGTCGTCATCACGCCGGTCGCGCAGAGCGGGACCACCGTGGACGCCAAGGTCGGCGACACCGTGGTCGTGAAGCTCGACGCCAACGCGACGACGGGCTACGAGTGGACGTTCACCGCCGGCGACACCTTCACCGTCGCGAGCAGCGAGTACGTCCCCGACCCGAATCCGTCCGGTCTCGCGGGGTCCGGCGGGACGCAGGTCGTGACGCTCAAGGTGACCGCGGCGGGGTCGTCCGAGCTCACGGGCGTGTACGCCCGCGGCTGGGAGACGCCGCCCGCGGGCTCGGAGCCGGACTTCTCGATGACGCTGACCAGCACCGAGTAGCGCGGCGGCGCATCGCGCTTGTCAGCCGGCCGGGCGGGCGGGTAGCCTCCTCAGCGCACGCTGTCTTCTTCGTGAGGTGACCATGGACGACCCGGTGCTCAGCCGGCGCAGCATCCGCCGATACACGGACGAGCCGGTCACCGACGCCGAAGTGGAGCGCTTGCTGCGCGCCGCCGCCGCCGCGCCGTCGGCCGGCAACCAGCAGCCCTGGCGCTTCGTGGTGCTGCGCGAGCGCCGGACCCTGGAGGCGATCACCGGCGTGCATCCCTACGCGAAGATGCTGCCCTGCGCGCCGGTGGCCGTGCTCGTCTGCGGCGATCCCGGCGCCGGCAGGTGGCCGCAGTACTGGGACCAGGACTGCGCCGCGGCGACGCAGAACCTGCTGATCGAAGCCGAACTGCTCGGCCTTGGGGCCGTGTGGCTCGGCGTACACCCGCTCGAGGAGCGCGTCGAGGGCATCAGGGCTCTGCTCGGGATCCCCGACACCGTCGTCCCCTTCGCCCTCGTCCCGGTCGGCCGGCCGGCCGAGCGCAAGCCTCCCGCCGACCGCTTCGACGCGTCGCGCGTGCACCACGAGCGCTGGTAGAGCCGGGCGCCCGGGCCGGGCGCCCGGGCAGGCCGCGACGAAGCGCCGGCCCTGCCCGTCACCGGCCCACCCGACAGTTTGCCGCGCTCGCGGCACGGGTATCTCCGCAAACGACCCGTGACGCGGCGGGAGCCGCCCTCCGGCCTGGCGCCGGCGAGACAGGCCCCGCCCCACGGGTCGCCAGTTCGAGGAGCAATCCACAGGGAAGGGGTGAGCAGTGAGCGGACCTTCCTGGGTCCCCACCATCGCCGAGGGCAAAATCCGTGACGGCTCGTACGTGGCCGTCTACCCGAAGGGTCTGAGCATCCTTCTGGTGCGCGTCGAGGGCGAGCTCTTCGCCATCGCCAACAAGTGCGCGCACATGGCGTGCCCCCTGGAGGGGGGCAAGCTGGAGGGCGCCGTGCTCACGTGCCCGTGCCACGACTGGCGGTTCGACGTACGCACCGGAGCCTTTCTCGACGCGTCCGAGCTGGCGCTGACGACCTATCCGGTCAAGGTCGAGGACGGCAAGGTCCTCGTCGACGTGGCGGAGGTGCGAGCATGACCGACGAAGTCATGGTCTACGCGCTCAGCACCTGCCCGTGGTGCCGCAAGACCAAGCAGTGGTTCAGCGACAGCGGGATCGCCTTCGAATCGGTCGACGTCGACACGCTCCCCGATGCGGAGCAGGACGGCGTGGCGGACAAGGTGTTCGAGCTCAGCGGCGGCCGCCGCTTTCCGGTCACCGTCATCAACGGTGAGGTCATCGTGGGATACAGCCCCGACAAGTTCCTCGAGCACCTCAAGGGCTGGGGAGGGTGAGCCATGGCGGATGAAGCTCGCAAGGAAGCGCTCAGGTACCTCTTCGAGCGCGTCGTGGGCCCGCTGGGCTACAAGTTCACCCCCGACGACGAGCTCGCCGACTTCCTGCTCGAGCAGGAAGTCAAGCTCGAGCAGGACCACGGCGCCCCGTTCTGCCCCTGCCAGGGGCGCACCGGCGTGCGCGCCGAGGACATGCTGATCTGCTGTCCGTGCATCCCCTTCCACAGGGAGCACTTCGACAAGATGAAGCGCTGCTGGTGCGGTCTGTTCGTCCACCAGGACGTCGACGATCCGGACAGCCTGCCGCAAACCCCGCCGGACGAAGTCTGAGGAGCCGACCATGTGGCATGAAGTAGCGAAGCTCGACGACATCGCCCGTGGCGGAATGAAGTACGTGCGCGCGGAGGACCGCGAGATCTGCCTGTGCGAGTACGACGGCGGCGTCTACGCCGTCAGCCGCCGCTGCGGCCACCAGAACGCGCCGCTCGACCAGGGGGCGCTCGAAGGCTGGATCTTGACCTGCCCCCTGCACGACGGCCAGTTCGACATCCGCAGCGGCAAGAACCTCAGCTGGCCTCTCGATCACGACATGGGCGACGAGGCCGCGATCCCCGAGCCGGTGCAGCGCTTCTTCACGCTCGAGAAGCGCCTGCAGTGGAAGACCCGCGTCCACGATCTGCACACGTACCCGGTGCGCATCACGGGTGACGCGGTGGAAGTCGACATCTGAGCGGCGGACCCCGCCCGCCTGCCCGCACAACGTCACAAGGAGGACCTATGGCCTTTGAACTGCCGCCGCTTCCGTATGCGGAAGACGCGCTCGAGCCCGACTACTCGGCCCGCACCGTCAGCTATCACTACGGCAAGCACCACAAGACCTACGTCGACACGCTCAACAAGCTCACCGCCGGCACGGATCTCGAGAGCAAGAGCCTCGAGGACGTGATCATGGCCGTGGCCGGCAAGCCCGACAAGCAGCCGGTCTTCAACAACGCGGCCCAGGTGTGGAACCACACCTTCTTCTGGAACGGCATGAAGCCGGGCGGCGGCGGCGCGCCGTCGGGCGAGCTCGGCGACAGGATCGCCGCCACGTTCGGAGGGCACGAGAAGTTCGTCGAGGACTTCAAGGCCGCGGCCGCCGGCCGGTTCGGCAGCGGCTGGGTGTGGCTCGTCTCCGACGGCGGGAACCTCAAGATCGTGAGCACGCCCAACGCCGAGATGCCCGCGGCCCAGGGCGTCACGCCTCTGCTCGTCGTCGACGTGTGGGAGCACGCCTACTACCTCGACTACCAGAACCTGCGTCCCGCGTACGTGCAGGTGTTCTTCGACAAGCTCGTGAACTGGGACTTCGCCGCCGCCAACCTGGCGAACGCGAAGTAGAGACGGAGGCGGGGCGCCGCGCCGGGCACGGCGCGCGGCGCCCCGCGCCACGGGGCCGGCGGGGGCGTGCTGCCTCCGCCGGCTCCGCAGCGTACGCGGCCGGCCGTCTCCGCGTGGCACCGGGGCCGCCGGGCCGTCAGCGTCACCGGTGGGTCCGGCGCGCCCGCTGTTTTCTCGACCGGGCACCGGGTACATGAGGGGCGAGCGCGCCGGGCACCCGGCGCGGCCACCCGGAGCGTCGCTCACGACGCAGGAGGACATGATGCTGAAGGGATTCCGCGAGTTCATCATGCGCGGTAACGTCATCGATCTGGCGGTCGCGGTCGTGATCGGCGCCGCATTCGGCGCCCTCGTCAAGTCGTTCGTGAGCGACCTGCTCACGCCGCTCATCGCCGCCGTGTTCGGGCAGCCGAGGTTCGGCGCCCTGACCTTCACCATCAACGGGTCGCAGTTCGGCTACGGGTCGTTCATCGACGCGCTGATCTCCTTCTTGCTCATCGCCGTCGCCATCTACTTCGCCGTCGTGGCGCCGATGAACCGGCTCGCGGAGTGGCGCAGTCGGGGGCAGGACCCCGAGACGCAGCAGTGCCCGGAGTGCCTGAGCGAGATACCGCACGGCGCGCGACGGTGCGCGTTCTGTGGCTCGGAGCAGCCGCCGGCGGCGGCCGTGTGAAGCAGCCGCGGCGCGGCGCCGCGTGTGGCTCCCGCGCCGTGTGGTAGTCTGCGGGCTCGCCGGGCGACGCCGCGGTGCGAGCCCGTGACCACGACGGGAGGCCGGATGTCTTTGCTGAGACTGGATGTCGACGACCGCCAAGCGGTCATGACCACCGAAGGCGCCGTGTGCGCCGGCACACAGGAGCTCGTCGAGAGCGCGACCTTCGCGCGCGTCCTCGACCTGTACGTCGACCACATCGAAGCCCACAACCCCACGGCGCTGGACGAGCTGGGTCTCTCGGTCGAGGCGTCCCCCTCCGCAGCGGCGGGAGTCGCCGGCGGGTCGGCCGGAGACGCCGGGTCGCGCGCCGACCCGCGGCGCCGGCGCCTGCTCGACCTTCTGCGCATGCTGGCGAACAACCCGCTCGAGCGGGTCTCGACGACCACTCTCGCTCCGGATGACGTCGTCTCCCGGCGCGAGCAGCTCCACGAGTTCGTCGAGGGGCTGTACGACTTCTGGCGCCGGTGGGACCGCTTTCTCGTGGTGCGCGCCGACGCGCCGGCCGCGTCGGGGGACAAGCGCCCGCTGCGCGGGTTCACGGATACCGTCGAGACACTGGCCCGCCTGGTGCGCTCGCTGTACCGGGACGTCGCCGAGAACATCACCGGCGGCCGGCCGCGCGTGCTGCGCCAGGTCGCGGCCGGCGCCGAGGTCGGCGTCTACGCCGTGCAGCAGAAGTGGCCGGCCCCGGCTCGCTACCGCGAGCTCCTGGCCGGCATCCCCTTCGTGCGGAACCTCCTCATGTACCCCCCGCTGCTTCTCGACCCGCCGATGAACACACGCACCGGCCAGTTCACCGAGACCGCCGCCAACCCGCTCGACGGTCTGACGCTCGAGCGCGAGCAGTGGCTGTGCTATCCGGCGCTCGTCGGCCGGCTGGTCGTCTTCGTCTACTTCCACCGCTGCTTCATGGGCCTGGGACTGAGTCTCGCCAACCTGTTCGAGCTCGCCTCGGACGAGGAGATCGCCGCCGGCCCCGACGCCGTGTACCTCTACGGCGTCTCGCCGGCGGCGCTCGCCCGGTTCGGCGACCTGCCGACCGTGTTCCACGCCGACGAGGCGAGCCGGCTGCTCATCGCCGCGGTACCGCTCGAGGACCGTTTCGGGTATTTCGGGTATCTCAAGAAGATGGTCCTGACCTTGCACAACGTGGCCGTCATGGACCGCGGCGTCATGCCGTTCCACGGCGCTTACACGCGGCTCGCGCTCGCCGGCGGCGGCACCGCGAGCGTCCTGCTGATCGGGGACACCGCGACCGGCAAGTCGGAGACGCTGGAGGCGCTGCGGGTGACCGGCGAGGAGCGCATCCGCGAGGTGCGCGTCATCGCCGACGACATGGGATCGCTCGATGTGGGGCCGGGCGGCGACCTGCTCGGGTACGGCACCGAGATCGGCGCCTTCGTCCGGCTCGACGACCTCCAGCAGGGGTACGCCTTCGGCCAGCTCGACCGCTCGATCATCATGAGCCCGAACCGGGTCAACGCCCGGGTGGTCCTGCCGGTGACCTCGCTTGACGACGTGCTCCGCGGCTACCCCGTGGACTACCTGCTGTACGCCAACAACTACGAGGTGATCGACGACGAGCACCCCGTCCTCGAGCGTCTCGCCGACCGGGAGGCGGCGCTGACCGTCTTCCGGGAGGGCGCCGCGATGAGCAAGGGCACGACCACGTCGACGGGCCTCACCAACAGCTACTTCGCCAACCCGTTCGGCCCGGCGCAGCGCCGGGAGCAGCACGAGGCACTGGCCGAGAAGACGTTCGCGGCGGCATACGCGGCCGGCGTCTACGTCGGGCAGCTCCGCACGCAGCTCGGGCTGCCCGGCTACGAGAGCGACGGCCCCCGCATCGCCGCGGGAGCCCTGCTGGACCTGATCGCCGCCGGCGCTTCGCCGGCCGGCCCCGCCCGACCCGAAGAGAGGAGCGACCGCCCATGACGACGTTGTACGAGTCCAACGAGACCGCGTGGAACCTCATCAGCCGCGGCAAGGTGCGAGACGTCTACGAGTACGCGCCCAACCAGATGCTCATCGTGACCAGCGACCGCCTGTCGGCCTTCGACGTCGTTCTGCCGTCGCCGATCCCGGACAAGGGCATCGTGCTCACCCAGATCGCCAACTTCTGGTTCGAGAAGACCGACGCGATCATCCCCAACCACCTCGTCGATCCCGACCCGTTCAGCACCGACGCGGGGCGCAGGCACCTTGCGGGGCGTTCGATCGTGGTGCACCGGGCGGAGGCTCTGCCGGTGGAGGCGATCGTACGCGGCTACCTCACCGGGTCCGGGCGCAAGGACTACGAGAAGACCGGCGCCGTCTGCGGGATCGATCTGCCGGCCGGCCTCGTCGAGGCGAGCCGGCTGCCCGAGCCCATCTACACGCCGTCGACCAAGGCGGCGATCGGCGACCACGACGAGAACATCTCGTTCGAGGAGACCGTCGACCTCATCGGCAAGGAGCTGGCCGAGAAGGTCCGCGACGTCGCGCTCGAGCTCTACCGCTTCGGGGCGGAGTACGCGCTGGAGCGGGGAATCATCATCGCCGACACCAAGTTCGAGTTTGGCATCCTCGACGGCGAGCTCATCCTCATCGACGAGGCCATGACGCCCGACTCGTCGCGGTTCTGGCCGGCTGACGGGTACGCCCCGGGCGCGAGCCAGCCGAGCTACGACAAGCAGTACGTGCGGGACTACCTCGAGACG
>CAYTRM010000131.1:0-7515 GCA_964440225.1 uncultured Thermoleophilia bacterium
CGGCAGGCCGGCCTCGCGCCGAAGCTGCGCTTCGGCGATCAGGGCCGGCCCGCACCCGCGCGGCGCCACCGAGACGATGCCGTCGACCGGCTGCGTCCGCCAGGTGAGCAGCGCGCCGCCGACCGCCGGGATGCTCTCCCCGAAAGGATGTGATGCGAGCAGGCGCCGACTCTCGCGCTCGACCGTGCGTATGTCGTTCCAGAAGACCCAGGGATGCTCCGGCTGAACGGCGTCGACCAGCCGCTGGACGATGTAGCGCATCGTCGCCAGCGTCGCCTCCTTCTCCGGCCGCTTGCGCCAGGGCACGCCGTCCTGGATCTGGCGCAACTGCAGGAGTTCGAAGAAGGCGCCGTACGGCTCGAAGATGACGCGAAGGCCGTGGTCGGCGAGCTTGCGCTGCAGGTCGTCGTTGCCCCACTCGTCGACGCGCAGGTAGAGATCGCCGCACAGGTAGACGTCGCGCAGGCCGGCGGTACGCGCGACATCGCGCGGTTCCTCGGCGAAGTCGCGCGCCGCGTCGGCGAGCAGAGTCTCGACCTCGCCGCAGAACCGGAAGGCCGCGCTGACGTTGCCGGCGATGCCGACGTCGGGCCGCGGCTCCTCGAGCAGCCGCTCGAGCCGGGCCGAGTAGGCGGCGAAGAGCTTGTCGGCGGATCCCCGCTCCGCTTCGTCCACGTAGCTGTGGAACCGCAGCATGTTGAGCAGGTCCACGGCGACGAGCGCCGTCCATGCGACCGGCATCATGCGGACGTTCGCGGTGACGAGACTGAAATCGGCGACCTCGATCCTGTCGCCGAGACCCAGACGGTCGAGCGAGATCTGCTCGGTCAGCGGGAAGAGATTGGCGCGACAGGCCTGGAACCCGCTGCCGGCGCTCAGGAAGAGGGCGCGGCCGCCGTCCAGGTGGGGAGCCTCCTCTTCGAGGAAGCGCGCGAAGCTGCCCCAGATGAGCTGGTACGGCAGGCACTCCTTGCCGGAGCAGGCGGCTCCGGCGGCACGCAGAGCGGCGGCGTCGGGCTCCCCGACGTAGGTGGCGTCGTAGCCGGCGCCGCGCATCGCCGCGGCCAGATGACGCCCGAGACCGCCGCCGACGTGACCGAAGATGAAGCGGTCGTACCCGGCGTCGAGGCTGTGTGGGAGCCGCCGGTCCAGGCGCGCGAGGCGCGCCGGCGCGCCGATGCCGGTCGCCACGGTCGGTGACGGGCGGCCCGGAGGCGCGGTCGGCCCGCGGTCGTCGACGGCTGCGTCACGCGAGCGGCGCACGCTGTGCAGAAAGGCCTGCACGCGCGTGACGTACCCCGCCTTGCCGCCGTGGCCGTCACTCTCGAGGACGGCGTGCGGCAGGTCTTCGGTCAGATCGGTGAAGAGGTGCTCGATCATCGAGTTGGGGCCGCACCCGTAGGCGCCGAGCAGCAAGGGGTAGACACCGCCTGCGGCGGCGCCGGCCACCGTGGCGCGCAGCGCCTGGCCGGCGCTCGCCCAGTGCACTCTGCTCAGCACGGGCACATCCGCCGGCGTCGGGTAACAGTCGACGGGGAGCGGCACGGCGCCGTTGCCGGCCACCAGCTCGTGGATCCCGGCGTCGAGCACTGCGTCGTGGAGCACGTGCGTCTCGCCGACGATCAGCACTACCGGGTAGTCGTGCGCGCAGGCCCACGCGAGGGCTCGCTCGCCGATGTCCCGGAGCCCGGCCTCGAACCGCCGCTGAGCGTCGAGCGCCGCCTTGTACGCGTCGCCGAAGCCGGCGCCCGACGGCGCGGCGGCGCCGACATCGGCCAGCGCCCGAGCCGCCGCATCGAGGGACCGCCGCGCGCGCGGCGACTCGAAGTCGTCACCCTCCTTCTCGAAGAGCACCGGCCGGAGCACCCGGGTCGTCGAGCCTTCGGCGACGAGCGCCCGGGCGGCCATGTCCGGAGCTCCCTGCGCCATGGGACACGTGTACGTCTGGGAGCCGGCGTTGGGCAGCGGAAGATGCACGAAGATCGGGGCGACGAGGACGTCGACGTCGGCGCCGGCGAGCCCGTGCAGCAGTTTCACCGGCGCGCAGGCCCCCGGCGCCGCGCAGCGCCGGTCGCCGTCGGCCAGCGTGTCGTGGCCGGGGCGCAGCACCTCGACCCGATATCCCAGACGGCCGAAGAGCGTGGCGAAGAAGGGAAGCGTGTCGATCAGGTAGTGCGCGTAGGGCAGGCCCAGGACCGGGCCGGCGGACGTCTCTTCCGCGGATCCGGACGGGCCCTCCCCGGCCCCGCCTTCGGCAGGGGGCGGGCCGCCGGCCGCCGCGCTTCCCGCGGCCGCCTCGGCCAGAAGGCCGACGAGCAGCGCCTCCCGCTCGCGGTAGGGACTCGGCGCGTCCTTGGGCAGCTTGTCGCCCGCCGCGGAGACCGCGTCGTACTTCGGGCACTGGCCGCCGCTCACGACCTTTTCGCGGGCGCCGTCGACGTCGATCTCGGCGAGCTCCAAGTGACAATGATTGCGGCAGTCCGGGTCCTTGCACTGGAACTCCCGACGCCCGGCGACGCGCGCCTCGAGGACGCGCGA
Source organism: uncultured Thermoleophilia bacterium (assembly GCA_964440225.1). Classification (GTDB taxonomy): domain Bacteria; phylum Actinomycetota; class Thermoleophilia; order UBA2241; family UBA2241; genus CAIXSE01. Next base: position 2,539 of record CAYTRM010000131.1, read on the forward strand.
GAGGTCGATGGCGGCGGCGGACGGCAGCGCGTCCGTCTCGGCGAGCGCCCGTCCCGCCAGCACGGCGATGCCCACGGCGCCCATCGCCCCCGGGTCGGCGGGCACGACGACCTCCCGCTCGAGCACCGCCGCCAGCGTCCGCGCCAGGGCAGGATCGGTGGCCGGCTTGCCCTGGAAGAACACCCGGTCGAGGAGCCGCCGCTGGCCCATCACGCGGCTGCGGTAGTTGCGCACCACCGAGTACTGGAGGCCGGCGAAGATGTCGTCCCGGCCGTAGCCGTCACCGAGCGCTTCCGCCGCCACGTCGGCGACGAACACGGTGCACGTCTGCCCGAGGTCCGGGGGCCCGTCGCTGCGCGCCGCGCCGCGGCCGAACTCCGTGATGTCGTCGACGCCGTGCGCCAGCGCCTGCTCCTCGAGGAACGAGCCCGTACCGGCGCTGCAGACGCGGTTCATGTCGGCGTCGACGACGCGTCCGTTCTCCACGTTGATGAACTTCGCGTCCTGGCCGCCGATCTCCACGATCGAGAGACTGCGGCCGCCCTCCGGATCGAGCGCGGCCGCGGCGATCGCGTGAGCGACGATCTCGTTCTGCACGGTCAGGCGCGCTCCGAGATCCGTGTACGACGCGCGGAACACGGTCGCAGCCGCGTCGCGCCCGGACCCGGTGATGCCGACGGCGACCACCGGGTTCGGGACCATCTCGGTGACCTCGGCGACCAGAGCCTGGGCCGCCTCGACGGGGTTGCCCTCGGTGCGCCGGTAGACGCTGGCGAGCACCGAGCCGGAGGCCGCGTCGAGAAGCGCGGCCTTGGATCCCGTCGAGCCGAGATCGAGACCGAGCACCGCCGGCGCCTCCGGAGGGACACCGGCGTAGTCGCCGGGGTCGAGCCGGACGACCCGGCCCGGCCCCTCGCGCGCCGGCCGCAAGCGGCCGATGCGGCTGCGCGCCGGCCGCACGAGCGCCGCTGCCTGGGAGGGAAAGCCGGGGAGCCTGTCGGCGACCGGCGTCCCGGCGGCGGCGCCATCCCGCCGCGCTGCGGAGGACCACGGCGCGGAACCACGCCGCGACGCGAGCCGCAGCGCGCCGAGAGCCTCGAACACGCCGGCGTACTCCGACACCTCGACGGGCGCATCGCTCAACTCGGACACGCCGGCGGAAACGGGGCCGATGAGGGCCCCGTGCCCGACCAGAAGCACGGGGCCGTCGAGCTTGCTCTTGTCGTACAGACTGTGGACGTTGCGGGCGACGCCTCCGAACAGCCCCTTGAAGATGCGCCCGTGCGACTCTCCCTGGTTGGCGAAGTGCGTGAGCTCGCTCTTCGCGAACACGGCGCAGCGGCTCGTGACCGTCACTCCGTCCGGGCTCGCCTCGGCGAGCGCCACCGCCTCGTCCAGCGAGCGGCCAAGACGGGCGCAGAGGCCCTCGACGGTCTCACCGGTACCGGCCGAACAGCGCTCGTTGGCGTCGTATCGCACGCGACCGCGCGCGTCCCTGGTGAGCACCGAATAGCCGCCTCCGCCCACCCGGACAACGTTCAACACACCCTCCGGGTGGAGCCAGGCGGCGGCCTGTTCCTGCGCGATCTCCTCGGGTATGCCGCCGAGAGCGGGGGCGCCGAGACGGTCGCCGTACACGCCGGTGGCCGCGATCCCCGCGAGCCGGTCCGCATCCAGGGTCTCGTACAGATCGAGGAAGGGGCGCAGCGGCTCGCCGAGGTGGCGCTCCGCGTGCGTCTGGAGCACGTGGATCTCGCCGTCGTCCCCGAGTTCACCCACGGCCAGCGAGGTGGTGACCTTGCCCAGGTCGACACCGACGAAGAGGGGTCGTGTACCGATGAAGGCACGGCGGCGCCCGGTCGACGCATCCAGGACGGGTCCTGCGGAGGGGTGGTTCACACCCGTGCTTATACCAGAGCCCCGGACCCGGAGCCACTCGCCGGAAGCAGGTCCGGAGTCAGGTCAGCCGTCGCGACGGCGATCGGGACCGCCGTGACCGTGCTGCATCCGCCGGCGCTCGGCGACGCACTCGACCCCCACACCCTCTTCGAGCCAGCCGCTGCCGCCCATGCGCGCGTCGCTCAGGGATCGCGCCAGGAGCGTGACGAGGTCGTCGTCCGGCTGGGCCAGCCAGGCCGTGACGGCCGCGTCCAGCGCCGGCGAAGGCACGCCGTCGGCGCCGGCTGCATCCTTCTTCGCCCGCCAGACGTCGCCATCCGCGAGCACGAGGTAGCGCGCATCACCTGTGCCGGGACGGCGATCCCCGACGAGCCAGCCCTGGACGGGAGGCGAGGACGAGAGCGGGGCTTCACCGAACACGACACCGCGATTGGGGGCGCGGCCGGCGACGCGCATCGAGGCTACGTACTTCGTGACGATCTCCCGCAGCTTGGCGCGAGGGTCTCTGGGCTGGTAGCTGTACGCCACGACCCACCTCCCTGCCAGGCTCGCTCGCGAGCAGTCTACCCGGCCAAGGGGGTGACGATGCAAGCCCGGGGCCGGGGCCGCCGAGCTCGTGCCGCGGCGCCGGTGTGCCGCCGGACCGAGCCAAGGTACAGTAGTCACATGGATGACGACGAACGGATCGACCCGGAAACGGAGCGCCTCCTCGAAGACGCGTGGGACGCGCTCGCCGACGGCGACGTGAGCGCCGTCGCGCGGGCGCTGGAGAGCGCCCGCGCGACGGCGCCCGACGACCCGGCGGTGATCGAGCTCGAAGCCGCGCTGGCTCGCGAGGAGGAAGAGCCCGAGGCGGCGCTCGACGCGTACCGCCGCTGGAGCGAGTCGGACCCGGACGACCCGGAGCCCTGGATCGGATCGGCGGAGGTCTACCTCGACTACGACGAGCCCGGCGAGGCCGCGAGGCTGCTGCGTGAACTCCTCGCGGGCCCCCGGCTCGATCCGCTCGACGAAGCCGACGCCCGCCACCTGCTCGGCATCGCCTGCGAAGACAAGGGCGACGCCAGGGGCATGGCCAAGGAGTGGCTTGCCACCCTGCGCCTCGACCAGGCGAACGACGGGCCCGAGCCGCGCCTGCCGCGGGCGGAGTTCGAGCGGCTCGCCGCCGAAGCCCTCGACGAGCTGCCGCCCGAGATCCTCGCCCGGCTGGGCAACGTCCCCGTCTTCGTCGAGGACCACCCCTCCGAAGCTCTGGTGCTCGAAGGCCTCGACCCCCGCACGCTCGGCCTGTTCCACGGCATCGCGATGCCCGACCAGTCGGTCCTCGGACCCGGCCCCGACATCGGCGTCATCCACCTCTTCCAGCGCAACCTCGAGCGTGAGGTCCCCGACGACGACGAGCTCGCCGAGCAGATCCGCATCACCGTCCTTCACGAGACCGCCCACTACTTCGGCGCCGGCGAGCAAGACATGCACCGCTTCGGCCTGAACTGACCACGCCGGCGCCGGCACGAGCCGGCCGATCGTCCGGCTCGTGCCCCGCGTACGCGAGCGGGGCGGCCGGCGTGCGCCGGCCGCCCCGCAGCCTTCCTGCTTGACGCTCGCCTTACTGCACGTCCACCATGGTGAGGTAGACGCCCTCGGGCGTGCCCTCGCCGCCCGGAGGCTCCAGCAGAAGCATGAGCTGTGCCGTGCCGGCGCCGACCGCCTTGAAGTGCATGGTCGTCGTGCCTTGCGCGCCGGGCATGTCGCCGGAGTCCGCGACGGTAGGCTCGCCGGCCTCCTCGATCACGCCGTCCGTGACGATGCTCGCCGTCGTCCACGTGTAGCCGGTCGAGCCGGAATTGCTCGGGAGGACGATGTCGAACAGATCGCCGGCCTTCACCTCGATCGTCTTGGCGACGCGGCGCTCGACGGCGGTCACCGTCTTCGGCAGACTGCCCTTGCCGATCGTCGCGGAGAACGCGTAGGCCTGGGCCGGCCAGCCGCCGGACGTCTCGGCCCACAGGACCGGAGTGACCACGCCGTGGTTCTTGGCCTCGAAGGTCACGACGGTCGTCGAGCCCTGCTTGACCGGCTTCTTCGCGGTGAGCTGCTTGCTCTGCGTCTGGTTCACCCACGCGCCGGCATTGCCGTTCAGATGCACCTTGATCTGGTCGCCGGGCAGCACGTGCACGGTCTCCGCCGGGTACGCGTCCACGGCGCCGACCGTCTTGGGCGCGTAGCCGGGCTTGGCGGCGACGCGGACCTCCCACGTCTTGATCGGCATCGCCTGCTCCGGGATCTCGGTGTAGTCCGCGATCAGCGGCGCCTTGCCCGTGCCCACGACGCTGAACGTCCACACCATCTTGCCGGGCGAACCCATGGCGTCGCTCTTGGGGTAGAACTTGGGCTTGCCGACCTGCTTCAGCACCTTTGCGTTCGGCTTCTGGAACTGCCACTGGAAGTCGGTCGTAGGCGTGTCGTGCAGACTCACCTGGATCGTGTCACCCACCCGCGCGTCGAAGGACTCGTCGTTGTCGTTGTGGTTCATCTGCAGGGTGACGGGCTTCTTCGGCGTCTTGACGTGGATGGGCAATGCGTAGGTCTGCAGCGGCGGATCGCCGCTGGGGCGGTTGACCAGCACCAGCGTGCCGGTGCCGGCCGCGTTGCCCTTGAACGTCAAGGTCTGGGTGCCGGACCCTGCGCCCGAGTACTTCTGCCCCGTCATCGTGAGCAGAGTATCGCCGCCGGCCATCTTCCAGCTGTGGCGGCCCTTGTCCGAGGCGTGCTTGATCGTGACGACCAGGGTGTCGCCGGTGCGCAGCTCGGCCATCTCGGCCGTGTACTCCTCACCGGCCTTCACGTCGACGGGGATGTGGCCCTTGCCGGCCTTGACGATGAGGGCGTACGTGGCGCCGGGCGCGCCCTCCGCCGGAGGCTCGTACCAGAAACCCAGCTCCTGGGTACCCTCTTCCTCGACAACGAACGTGAACTCCGTCTTGCCGGGCGCGCCGGCCAGCTCGCTCTTCGGCGCGATGATCTCGGGGTCGCCGACCTGCTTGAGGATCGGCGTCTCTCCCTCGCCCGACATGACCT
>CAYTRM010000132.1:0-7471 GCA_964440225.1 uncultured Thermoleophilia bacterium
CGGCAGGCGGCGTCTCCACCGGACCGTGTGGGCCGAGCCGCAGCGCCCGCCGGAGCCGCACGCCGCCGGAGAGCCGGACCGCACCGCAACGGCGGCCGCAGGCCACCGCTAAGAAGGGAGGTGGTGTCCTCGTGTCCGGGCACTCCAAGTGGGCGACCATCAAGCACAAGAAGGGCAAGACCGACGCCAGGCGCGGCAAGCTGTTCTCCAAGCTCTCCCGCGCCATCACCGTAGCAGCCCGTGAGGGCGGCACCGACCCGAACATGAACATCGCCCTGGCCAACGCCGTCGAGAAGGCCCGGAACGAGTCGATGCCCAAGGACAACATCGAGCGCGCCATCCAGCGCGGCGGTGGCGGGGCCGACGGCGTCGCCTACGAGAGCATCGTGTACGAGGGGTACGGCCCCGCGGGCGTGGCGATCATCGTCGAGGTGCTCACCGACAACAAGAACCGCTCCGCCGCGGAGGTCCGCAACATCTTCAGCAAGCACAGCGGGCAACTCGCCCAGCCCGGTGCGGTCGCGTGGGTGTTCGAGCGCCGCGGTTCGATCGTCGTCGACGGCGCCAAGTACGACGAGGACGACGTCATGGCCGCGGCCATCGACGCGGGCGCCGAGGACGTCGTGCAGGACGGCGACTCGTTCCAGGTGCTCACCGAGCCGGCCGACTTCGCCGCGGTGCGCGACGCGCTCGTGGCTGCCGGCATCGAGTTCGAGCAGGCGGACCTGACCATGATCCCCAAGAACACGGTCAAGCTCGAGGAGAACGATGCCCGCAAGACCATGAAGATCGTCGACGCGCTCGAAGACAGCGACGACGTCCAGGAGGTCTACGCCAACTTCGACATCCCCGAGGACGTCCTCGAGGCTTTGGTGGGCTGACAGTTGACGAAGGCCGGGGGGACGGCCGCGCACACGAAGCGGCCGGGGGGCACGATGATCGTTCTGGGGTTCGACCCGGGGACGGCGAGCACCGGCTGGGGCGTGATCGAGCAGGAGGGCAACAAGCTTCGCTCCCTCGGTCACGGCTGCATCGTCACGTCGGCCAAGGACGACACGCACGTGCGCCTGCGGCAGATCCACGACCAGGCGCGCGGGCTCATCCGGCGCTTCGAGCCCGACATCGTCGTCCTCGAAGAGCTCTTCGTCAACGTGAACGTCAAGACGGCGCTGGCGGTCGGCCAGGCGAAGGGCGTCCTGTACCTGGCGGCCTCGGAACTGGAGACCGCCCCGCGCGAGTACTCGCCGCTGCAGATCAAGCAGGCGGTCACCGGGTACGGCCGCGCGAGCAAGATCCAGGTGCAGGAGATGACCAAGGTCATCCTCGGGCTCTCGCACATCCCGCAGCCCGACCATGCGGCCGACGCGCTCGCCGTCGCCATCACGCACACGCACCACAACGGCCAGGCGCTTCAGGACGCGATGCGCCGGCCTCCGGGCGGCCGCAGGTGATCGCCGCCGTGCGGGGCACGCTGCTGCTGGTCGACCGCGATCACGCGGTCGTGGAGCTGGGCGGTCTCGGGCTCGAGGTGCTGGCCTCCGGACGCACGCTCGGCAGCCTGAGCGCCCGGCTCGGCGACGAGGTCACGCTGCACACGCACCTGCACGTGCGCGAGGACGCGCTGCAGCTGTTCGGCTTCCGTACCGTGCGCGAGCGCGCCTTCTTCCTGTGGCTGATCGCCGTCAGCGGCGTGGGCCCCAAGGTCGCCCTGGCCGTGCTGTCGGGGTATCCCGTGGAGGAGCTCGAGCTGGCCGTCGCGCGCGACGACGTGAAGAAGTTCGAGAGCATCCCGGGAATCGGGAAGAAGCTCGCCCAGCGGCTCGTCGTCGAGCTCAAGGACAAGGTCGGCCAGCTGCCGCCGGCGGGCGCCGGCGAGGCCGGCGGCTCCGGCGGCGCCGCGCCGACCGACTCGTTCATCGCGGCGCGGTCGGCGCTGCAGAACCTCGGCCTGAGTCTGCGCGAGGCCGAAGAGGCCCTGCGCGGCGCTCCCGAGGGCGACTCGCTCGAGGATCTCGTCAAGTTCGCTCTCACGCGCGACCGGAGCGGCGGATGAGCCCCCCGGTCGATCGCATCGGCGATCCCAACGAGCGCGCCGACGACCGCGACCTCGAGCTGAGCCTGCGGCCGCGCCGGTTCACCGACTTCGTCGGCCAGCGCGTCGCCAAGGAGCAACTCGAGATCTTCGTCCAGGCGGCGCGCAACCGCGGCGACACGCTCGACCACGTGCTCATCGCCGGACCTCCCGGCCTGGGCAAGACCACGCTGGCCGGCATCATCTCGCACGAGCTGGGCGTGGGCATGCACACGACGTCCGGACCGGCCCTCGAGCGCAAGGTCGACGTCGCCGGTCTGCTCACCAACCTGCAAGAGGGTGATGTCCTCTTCGTCGACGAGATACACCGTCTGAACGCCGCGGTCGAGGAGGTCCTCTATCCCGCGATGGAGGACTACGAGATCGACATCATGATCGGCGAGGGCCCGGCGGCGCGCAGCATCCGCATGCAGGTGCAGCCGTTCACGCTGATCGGCGCCACCACTCGCACCGGCCTGCTCACGACTCCGCTCCGCGACCGCTTCGGTGTCTGGCAGCGGCTCGAGTACTACGAGATCGAGGAGCTGGCGGCCATCGTGCGGCGTTCCGCCGGGATCCTCGGCGTGACCATCGACGACGACTCGACGCTCGAGATCGCCGGACGCTCCCGCGGTACCCCGCGCGTCGCCAACCGGCTGCTGCGGCGGGTTCGCGATTTCGCCGAGGTCCGCCACGAAGGGATCATCGACTGCCCCATCTGTCTCGATGCCCTCGAGCTGTTCCAGGTGGACGGCGAGGGGCTGGACAAGCTGGACCGCGACATCCTCTGCACCATCGCGCAGAAGTTCGACGGGGGTCCCGTCGGCCTCGACACGCTGGCGGTGGCGCTGGGCGAGGAGGCCGACACGGTCATGGACGTGTACGAGCCGTACCTGATCATGCAGGGCTTCCTCATGCGCACTCCACGCGGGCGCGTGCTCACGCGCAGCGGCTTCCAGCACTGCGGACTCACGCCGCCGGCGCAGTCCGGTACGCTGTTCGACGAAGGCTGAGCCGGCTGCCGCGCTATACTCGGACGATGACCGACCTGCTCCTGCATGCGTGCTGCGGGCCGTGCTCGACGGTCGTCGTGCCCGCATGGCGCGACCGCGGCGTCGAGCCGGTCGCGTGGTTCCACAACCCGAACATCCAGCCGGCCGCGGAGCTCGAGCGCCGCACCGAGAGCATGCGGCGCTTCAGCCGCGCGGCCGGCGTCGAACTGCTCGAGGACTGCGAGCGGGCTTCGGCGGCTGGGTGGCGCGAGTGGGAGGCGTCGCTCGCGGCCGCCGTGCCGGACGAGCGCTGCGCCGCGTGTCTCGGTCTGCGACTGGGGGCCGCGGCCGCCGCGGCCGCCCGGCTCGGTGTGCCGCGCTTCAGCACGACCCTGAGCGTCAGCCCGTACCAGCGGCACGATCTGATCGAGGCGGCCGGCGACGCGGCGGCGGCCGAGCACGGCGTGACCTTCGTGTATCTCGACCTGCGCGACTCGTTCCGGCAGAGCTACGCCGAGAGCCGCCGGTTCGATCTGTACCGGCAGCCCTACTGCGGCTGCGCCGCGAGCAAGTGGGAGGCGTGGCAGCAGCGCGCGGCGCGCAAGCGAACGCGATGACGGACGCTCGCGGGACGACACGTCACGAGGCCGGTGCGCTGCGGCTGGAGGACCTCGACTACGACCTGCCCGGCGAGCTCGTCGCGCAGAGCGCCGTCGAGCCGCGCGACGCCTCCCGGCTGCTCGTGTACCGGCGCGAGAGCGGCGCGGTCGAGGATCACGTCTTCTCCGGCCTGCCGGGCCTTCTGCGCGCCGGAGACGTCCTCGTGCGGAACGACACCCGCGTGTTCCCGGCTCGCGCCTTCTTCCGGCGGGCCACCGGCGGGCGGATCGAGGCCCTCTTCCTGCGACCCGCCGCGGGTGCGCCGAGCAACGACGCCGGGCGGGACGAAGCCTGGGAAGTGATCCTGCGGGGCCGTCCGCGTCCCGGCGAGACGCTCACCGGCGAAGGTCTTGCCGGCACCTGGCCGCTCGTCTGCGAGAGGCCGTTCGGCGACGGCCGCTGGCTCGTCGTCAGCCGCGGCGACCGACCCGTGCTCGACCTGCTCGGCACGGCCGGCGTGACGCCGCTGCCGCCCTACATCCACGAGGCTCTCGAAGATCCCGAGAGGTACCAGACGACGTACGCGCGCGTCACCGGGTCGGCCGCCGCTCCGACCGCGGGCCTCCACTTCACGGCCGACCTCGACGAGGCGCTGACGGACGCGGGGGTGGCCGTCGAGACGGTGACGCTGCACGTCGGTCTCGGCACGTTCAAGCCGCTGCAGGCCGAGTCCCTGGCCGCCGACCGCCTGCACGGCGAGGCGTACGAGGTGAGCGCCGGCGTGTGGGCGCGCCTGCGGGCGGCGCGCGCCCAGGGGCGCCGCATCATCGCCGTCGGGACGACGTCGATGCGCACCCTCGAGCACCTGGCGCGCACGGCGCCCGATCGGGACGAGGCTCCAGGCCCTTCCTCATCGGGCGCGGCCGGGTCGCGGATCCTGCGCGGCGACACGACGCTGTTCATCACGCCGGGCTTCGAGTTCCGCGCCGTGGACGCGCTCATCACCAACTTCCACCTGCCGCGCACGAGCCTGCTCGCCCTGGTCATGGCGTTCTGCGGGGTCGAGGAGACCCGGCGGCTGTACCGGCACGCCGTCGACGAGCGGTATCGGTTCTACAGCTTCGGCGACGCGATGCTGGCTCTGTGAGCGCGCAGACGGGCGATCACGGCGAGAGCCGGCCGGGAAACGCGAGCCGGGAGCCCCCGGCGCCGATGCGCGCCGAGGGCTTCGCCTTCGAGGTCGTGGCGCGTGACGGGGCCGCTCGCGCCGGGCGGCTGACGACGCCGCACGGCGTCGTCGAGACGCCCTGCTTCATGCCCGTCGGCACGAAGGCGACCGTCAAGGCGGTCGAGCCTCGCGAGCTGCGGGAGCTCGGCGCGCAGGTCGTCCTCGCCAACACGTATCACCTCTTCTTCCGTCCGGGCACCGCGATCGTCGCCGCCCACGGCGGCCTGCACGGCTTCATGCGATGGGACGGCCCGATCCTCACCGACTCCGGCGGCTTCCAGGTCTTCAGCCTCGAGGGAACGCGGCTCCTCCGCGACGACGGCGTGGAGTTCAGCTCCGTGTACGACGGGTCACGCCACGTGTTCACCCCCGAGCTCGCGATGCGCGTCCAGGAGGAGCTGGGCGCGGCCATCGTCATGGCGTTCGACCAGTGCGCTCCCGGTACGCTTCCGCCGCATGAACTGGAGGCCGCCGTGGAGCGCACGACGCGCTGGGCGGCGGCCTGCAAGGAGGCCCACGGCCGCCGCGACCAGCTCCTGATCGGCATCGTGCAGGGCGGCAGCGACGAGGCGCTTCGCCGCCGGTCGGCGGCCGCGATCACCGGCGTCGGCTTCGACGCCTACGCGATCGGCGGCCTCAGCGTGGGGGAGAGGGGCGACGAGATGCTGCGCACCGTCGCCCTCATGGACGGCCTGCTCCCCCGTGACCGCCTGCGCTACTTCATGGGCATCGGCGATCCGCTGGGCGTCACTGCGATGATCGCCCGCGGGGTCGACGTCTTCGACTGCGTGCTGCCGACACGCATGGCGCGCACCGGGTCGGCCTTCCTGCGAGACGGTAGCCGGCTCAATCTGCGCAACGCCCGATTCGCGGCGGATCTGGCGCCGCTCGACGAGTCCTGCGACTGCTACACTTGCCGTACGTTCACGCGCTCGTACCTGCGACATCTGGTCGTGCAGAAGGAGATGCTCGGGGCGCAGCTGCTGAGTCTGCACAACCTGCGCGTTCTGCTAAGATTGGCGCACGACGCCCGGGAGGCCATCCTCGCCGGGCGATTCGGAGGTTTTGTCAACGACGTTGCGGGGCCCGGCTCCGCGGGAGGTTGAGGTCCGTGTCCTTCACGATCATCATCTGGATCCTCGTCTTTTTCGGGATCTTCTACTTCCTTGCGATCCGGCCGCAGCGCCGCCAGAAGCAGGCGCACGCCGAGATGATGAGCATGCTCAAGAAGGGTGACGAGATCGTCACCATCGGCGGCATGTTCGGCACCATCACGACGATTGGCGACGACTGGGTCGAGCTGGAGGTCGCGAAGCGCACCAAGGTCCGCTATCTCAAGCGCGCCATCTCGTCCATCACGAGCATCGAAGAGATCGAAGACGAAGAAGAGGACGAGTACATCGAAGCCGCCGACGACGACGTCGTCGAAGAGGACGAGGAGTTCGTCGAAGACGATGCCTCGGACCAGGTGGAGGACGAGGCGCCGGATGCACCGGATGCGCCGGAGGCCCCCAAGGCCTGACGCTCCCGACCTCGACCGGGATGAGCACACAGGAACTTCCCACGGGCCCCGCAGAACCTGCGGGGCCCGTGTCGTGCAGGGATTCTTGCCTGCGTACAGAACTGCGTTCTGACGTGGAGTCGACACAGGGGTAACGCTCACATGGCGCATGTCATCGCGTTCGCCAATCAGAAGGGTGGGGTGGCCAAGACCACCTCGACGGTGAACCTCGGCGCGGCCCTCCGGGAGCACGACCTGCGCGTGCTCGCGGTCGACATGGACCCGCAGGGCAACCTGACGATGAGTCAGGGCATCGACACCGAGGACCTCGAGAAGAGCATGTACGACGTCCTCGTGCATCGCACGCCCATCGAGGACGTCATCTACGAGCGCGAGCTCGACGTCGCCGCGTCCACCATCGACCTGGCCGGCGCCGAGATGGCGCTGGCGACGATGATCGGGCGCGAGCGGGCGCTGCAGCGCGCGCTCGACGCCGTCCGCGACAGCTACGACTACATCCTCATCGACACGCCGCCGAGTCTCGGGTTGCTGACGATCAACGCCCTGACGGCGTCGGAAGGCGTCATCGTGCCCGTGCAGTGCGAGTATCTCTCGCTGCGCGGGCTGCTGCAGCTGGAGCGGACGCTCGAGATGATCCGGGAGAACCTCAACCCGGAGGTCCGGATCAAGGGCATCCTGCCGACGCTCTTCGACGCGCGGACGCTGCACGGCAGGGAGTCGATCGAGGTCCTGCGCGAGAACTTCGGCGACCTCGTCTTCGACACCGTGGTGCGCAAGACGATCAAGTTCGCCGAGGCGCCCGTGACGGGAGCGTCGGTCCTGAAGTACGATCCAACCGGTAGGGGAGCAGAAGCGTACCGTGCCCTCGCGCGGGAGGTGCTTAATGGCAGATCGTCCTAGCATGAAGGATGGACTGAGCGAGCTCTTCCGGCGCACCGACAGCGGCGGTACCATACCCGACGCCCTGGGGACGGACGCCCCGGTCAAGGGCCGCCCGTACGTCACCAGCATCAAGGTCGTGGGCGTCGGCGGGGCCGGCACGAACGCCATCAACCGCA
>CAYTRM010000133.1:0-7319 GCA_964440225.1 uncultured Thermoleophilia bacterium
ACCCGGAGGCGGTGAGCGGCTTCGCCTTCGGCATGGGGGTGGAGCGCATGGCGATGCTCAAGCACGGCATCCCCGACCTGCGCCTGTTCTACGACAACGACGTCCGCTTCCTGCGGCAGTTCTGAGAGGGGCGGATCACGATGAGAGTACCGTTCAGCTGGATCAAGGAGTACGTGGATTGGCAAGGCACCGTGGAAGAGCTCGCCGAGCTCCTCACGATGTCGGGCACCGAGGCGGAGGGTATCGACTGGGTCGGCGCGCCTGCGGGCCCGGAGAACCTCAGCCGGTTCGTGGTCGGCAAGGTCCTCACCCGCGACAAGCACCCCAACGCCGACAAGCTCAGCCTCTGCACCGTCGAGGTCGGGGAGGCCAACGGCGGCGTCAGGCAGATCGTGTGCGGCGCCGACAACTTCCAGGCCGGCGACGTCGTCGCCGTCTCGCTCAGCGGCGCCGTGCTCGAGAGCGGCCTCAAACTCAAGAAGGCCAACCTGCGCGGCGTCGAGAGCGACGGCATGATGATGAGCGAGCAGGAGCTCGGCTACGAGGAGAAGAGCCCCGGCATCGCCGTCCTGCCCGGAGATTGGGTCGTCGGCGCGCCGCTGCAGGACTACCTGCCGGTCAGCGAGGCCGTGATCGAGCTCGAGCTGACGTCGAACCGGCCGGACTGCTTCAGCATCTACGGCATCGCCCGCGAGGTAGCGGCTGCGGCGCGGCTCGAGCTGGCGCCGCCGCCCACCGCCGGACCGGCGGTGACGGGCGGCGTTCCCGCCGCCGGGGCGATCGCGGTCGAGGTCGCGGACGCGGACCTCTGCCCGCGGTACGGGGCGCACGTCATCCGCGGCGTCACGGTGGGAGAGTCCCCGGCCTGGCTCAAGGCGCGCCTCACGCACGCCGGCATGCGGCCGATCAGCAACGTCGTCGACGTGACCAACTACGTGATGCTCGCCTGGGGGCAGCCGCTCCACGCCTTCGACGCGGCCAAGATCCGCGGCGGCAAGCTCGTCGCCCGGCGAGCCACGGCCGGCGAGAAGATCGTCACGCTGGACGAGGTCGAGCGCACGCTCGACGACCAGATGCTGGTGATCGCCGACGCCGAGCGGCCGCTGGTCATCGCCGGCGTCTTCGGCAGCGTCGACGCCGAGGTGGACGAGCAGACGACGGACCTGGTGCTCGAGGCGGCCAACTTCACGGGGCCGAGCATCCTGCGCACGGAGCTGCACACCGGCATCCGCAGCGAGGCGAGCAACCGCTTCGAGAAGGGGATCGACGCGAACCTCGTGCCCGGAGGGCTGGCGTTCGCGTCGCGGCTCTTCGCCGAACTCTGCGGCGGCACGGTCGCTCCCGGCGGCGTCGACGTCGGCGGCGCGCCGCCGGCCCCGGCGCCGCTTCGCTACCGGCCGTCGAGGAGCGACGCGCTGCTCGGCTACTCCGTTCCGGCGGCCGAGCAGGCCGGCATCCTCCGCCGGCTCCGGTGTGAGGTCGACGAGACGGGGGGCGACGTCTGGGCGGTCACTCCGCCGACCTTCCGCCCCGACCTGACCCGTGAGGTTGACCTCACCGAGGAGGTCGGGCGCATCGCCGGCTACGGACAGGCGCCGGAGACGTTGCCGGCGCACCGCACCGCCGGCGGCCTGACCAAGACGCAGAAGGTCCGCCGCGCGCTGCGCCGGGCTCTCGCGGGGTGCGGACTCGACGAGGCGATCACCTACACGTTCGTCGCGCCCGACGCCCTCGAGCCGCTGGGGCTGGCCGAGGGAGACGCCCGTCTCGATCCGGTCCGGCTCAGCAACCCCATGAGCGTGGAGCAGTCGGTGATGCGCACGGTGCTGCTGCCCGGCCTTCTCGGCGCCGTTCGCGACAACGTGGACAGGCTCAACGGTCCGCCGTGCCTCTTCGAGATCGGCAAGACCTACCTCTGGGACGACCAGACGACGCCCGCGCCGGCCCACGCCGCCGAACCCGGCGCCGTGCTCCCGCACGAGCCCGAGGCTCTCGGCATCGTCCTCGCCGGGCCGCTCGAGGACGAGAACTGGACGGGCACGGGCCGGCCGACCGATCTGTACACGCTCAAGGGCGTGGTCGAAGCGGCTCTCGGAGCGCTCGGTCTGCGCGCCGGATTCACTTCTCTCGGTGAGGCCGCCGCGCACCATCCGTACCTGCACCCCGGCAAGGCAGCGCTCGTCGATCTGCCGCGCGCCGGCGCGGTCGGCGCGCTAGGGCTGCTGCGCCCCGACGTCACGGCGGCCTTCGGCGTCGACGACCTGGACGTATACTTCGCGACGCTCGACCTCGACCTGCTGAGCCCGGTCGCGCTCGAGGCGCCGCGATTCCGCGACCTCGGCGCCTATCCACCGGCCGAGCAGGACCTCGCCGTCGTCGTCGCGCGCGACGTGCCGGCCGCCGCGGTCGTCGAGCAGGCTCGTCGCGCCGGCGGCAAGCTCGTACGCAGCGTCCACGTCTTCGACGTCTACGAGGGTGGCCAGGTGCCGGCCGACAAGCGTTCGCTGGCGCTGCGCGTGGTGATGCGCTCGCCGGAGCGCACGCTCGGGGAGAAGGACATCGCCGGCGTGCGCGCCAAGATCCTGAAAGCGCTCGAGCGGGAATTCGCGGCGACGCTGCGCTGAGCGACGCGGACGCCCTCGGGCTACGGTCGCGCGGCCGCCCGCCGCGGGCGTTTCCCGGCACGTGCGCGCGGGGCGGGGCGGCTCTTCCGGCCGCCCCGCCCCGAGGCGCCGTGCATAGTTTGCAGCCGTCATGCCCGTCGTTTGCATCATCTGCGAGCCTCCGGTATAGTCACCGGACGATGAGCAGCGCGACGACCATCAGGTTCGCCTCCCAGACCCGCCTCGTCGCGGGTCTCACGCGCTGCGCCGCCCTCCGAGCCCGACGTGCACGACGCGCGCCGGCCGGTGGGCGCTCCCGTCTGCACTAGCTCTCGCAGCTAGCCGCTCTCGCAGACGCACGCTTCTCGCCCTCCGCCGGCGCTCATCCACTCGTGCCCGCCTCCCCACCGATGTGCATCCGGAGTGCTTGATGACACCTGCGACCTGCGTACAGACGACGCCCGCCCCGACCACCAGCGCCGACGCCGCCTCCGGCCACGCGGCCGTCGGAGCCGATCCCTGCCTCGCCACCGCCGGCATCGTCGGCGGCAGCGGCTACACCGGCGCGCTCCTCGCGGAGCTGCTGCTGCGGCATCCGTCGGTGGCGCTCACCGCGATGAGCTCCGAGACCCTGGCCGGTGAGCCGGTGCAGCAGCACCTGCCGCGGGTGAGGGCGGACCTCGCGTTCTGCAGCCGGTCCGAGTTGCCCGCCGTCGACGTCGCCTTCGTCTGTACGCCACACGGCCACGCCGCGCCGGTCGCGAAGAGCCTCCTCGACGGCGGCGCCAAGGTCATCGACCTCTCCGCCGACTTCCGCCTCGACGCCGCCACGTATGCCGAGTGGTACGGCGAGCACCCGTGTCCCGAGCTGCTCCCGGGCGTGTACGGTCTCACCGAGTTGCACCGCGACGCGGTCGCCGGGGCGCGGCTCGTCGCCAATCCGGGGTGCTACCCTACGGCGGCGCTGCTCGCACTGACGCCGCTCAAGCAACTCGGTCTGGTCGACGTGATCATCGACGCCAAGAGCGGCGTCAGCGGCGCCGGCAAGGCGGCCAAGGACGCGACCCACTTCTGCAACGTCGACTCCGACCTCGTCGCCTACGGCGTAGGCTCGCACCGGCACTACCCGGAGATCGCCGCCGGTCTTGTGGGCGGTGGAGCGTCGCCGAGCGCCTTCGGAGCGGCGCCCGCCGCCGCGACGGCGCCCTCGCTCACCTTCGTGCCGCACCTCGTGCCGTTGCAGCGGGGCATCAGCGAGACGATCTACGCGCGCCCGGGCACGCTGCCGCTGCCGAGCCCGGCAGAGCTCCGGGAGCTCTACGAGGAGTTCTACGCCGAGGCGCCCTTCGTCGAGCTGTGCGACGCGCCGCCGCAGCTCAAGGACGTCATCGGCACCAACTACTGCCGCGTCTACCCGCACGTGGACGAGCGCGCCGGGCGGATCATCGTGATCAGCGTGATCGACAACCTGATGAAGGGCGCGTCCGGACAGGCCGTGCAGAACATGAACGTGATGCTCGGCCTTCCCGAGCACGAAGGGCTGGTCTGACATGCTGCCGAAGAGCCGGTTCGCGCCGCTGCCGCCGTTCGCCACGGAGATCGACGGCGGCGTCACGACCCCGAAGGGCTTTCTCGCCGCCGGCGTGGCCTCGGGCGTCAAGCGCAAGGGCAAGCTCGATCTCGGGATCCTGATGAGCGAGTCCCCGGCGGTCTCGGCGGCGACGTTCACGAGCAACGCCGCCGCCGCCGCGCCGGTGCGGCTCACGCGCGAGACGAGCGACTGCGCCCATCTCCGCGCCGTCGTCGTCAATGCAGGCAACGCCAACGCCTGCACCGGCAAGCAGGGCCTCGCCGACGCGGCGCGCATGCGGCTGCTCGCGGCGAACCACTTGCGCCTGCCGGTCGAGCAGGTGGCGGTCGCGTCGACGGGTCTGATCGGCGTGCACCTGCCGATGGGCAAGATCGAGCCGGGCATCGCCGCCGCGGCCGCGAAGCTGCCGAACCACGCCGCAGTCGACTCCTCGGACGCGTTCGCCGCGGCCATCCGCACCACCGACAAACACGCCAAGTTCGGCGCGTTGGAGGTGGGGACCGCGGAGGGTGTCGTCAGGCTCGGCTTCGCGGCCAAGGGCTGCGGCATGATCAGCCCCAACATGGCGACGATGCTCTGCTTCGTCACCTGCGACGCCGTCGTCGATGAGGGCGCCTGGGCGGAACTGCTGCACGCCGCCGTCTCCGGGTCGTTCAACCGGATCACCGTGGACGGCCAGGAGTCGACCAACGACATGGTGCTGGGCTTCTGCAACGGCGCCTCCGGCGTGCGGCCCGGCGAGGTCGGCCTGGCACGGCTCGGGCATGCGCTGCAGGCCGCACTGCTCGCCCTCGCCGTGTCGATCGTCGCCGACGGCGAAGGCTCGACGCGGACGATGCGGCTCACGGTGACGGGGGCGAGCGACGCCGGCAGGGCGGAGGCGGTCGCCCGCGCCGTCGCCAACTCGCCGCTGGTCAAGACGGCCTTCTACGGCCGCGACGCCAACTGGGGCCGCATCATGCAGGCCATCGGCCAGGCGCTCGGACGCGACGGCCACCAGGCGCTGCCGGCGCGGATCGCCTATGAGGACGTCGTGATCGTCGAGAACGGCCAGCCGGCGGCACTGAGCGAGGCCCGGCAGGGCCGGCTCACCGAGATCATGCACGAGCCGGAGATCGACCTGACGGTGGCGCTCAACGGCGCCGGCGCCGAGGCCACCATCTACTTCAGCGACCTCACCCACGACTACGTGACCCTCAACGCCGAGTACTCGACGTGAGCGCGGGCGCGGCGGGCGCAGACGCGCCATCGCAGAAAGGAGCGCGGCCATGACCGTGCGGCATCAGAAGACGGTGAAGACCCTCCTCGAGGCGATGCCGTACATCCGCCGCTTCTGGGGGACGACCGTCGTCCTCAAGTACGGCGGCGCGGCGATGACGTCGCCGCGGCTTCAGGAGCAGTTCGCCGAAGACATCGTGCTCCTGCGGCTCGTCGGCATGAAGCCGGTAGTGGTGCACGGCGGCGGGCCGGCCGTCAGCCGCCACATGGTGAAGCTGGGCATGGAGCCCGCCTTCGTCGACGGGCACAGGGTCACCGACGAGGCGACGATGGAGGTCGCCAAGATGGTGCTGGTCGGCAAGGTCAACAAGGACATCGTCGGTCTCATCAACAGGCACGGCGGCACCGCCGTCGGCATCTCCGGGGAGGACGGCCGCCTGCTCACGGTGACGCCGAAGCAGCACCAGGACTCCGACGGCAACGACGTCGACCTGGGCTTCGTCGGCCAGGTCGACGAGGTCAAGACCGACGTGCTCGACCTGCTCGCCGAGGCCAACATCCCCGTGATCGCGAGCGTCGGCTCCGACGCCGCCGGCGAGGCGTACAACGTCAACGCCGACACGGTCGCCGGCGAGATCGCCGCCGCCCTCGGCGCCGAGAAGATCGTCTTCCTCACAGACGTCGACGGCATCTACGAGGATCAGGGCGCCGACCTGACGCCGGTCTCGGAGTGCGACCTCGCGTACCTCGGCGCGCTGCAGGCCGCCGGTCGCATCACCGGCGGCATGGTGCCCAAGGCGGCAGCGGTGCGCAAGGCGCTGGAGGCCGGCGTCGGCAGCGCCCACATCATCGACGGCCGGGTCGAGCACGCGGTGCTGCTCGAGATCATGACCGACGCCGGTTGCGGCACCAAGGTCACGAGTTGACGGCCGCGGCTCGGCAGAGGGCGCTCGCCCAAGCGGATGGGAGTTGCATATTCTCGCCTGCGTTGGTGTATTCTATGCAGCAAGTGCACGGAAGAGCGGGAGCGCCGGCTGCAGTGTGGCCGGCGGCCCAGGTCACGGGAGACGCCGACCGCATGAACCAGCGCGCGCCGATGGGCAAGACCGAGCGGCAGCGGCTCATCCAGACTGTCGTCCAGCAGCGAGAGATCGCCACGCAGCGCGAGCTCGTGAGTGCCCTGAGCGCGATGGGCTGCGAGGTCACGCAGGCGACGGTGTCGCGCGACATCCGCGAGCTCGACCTGCAGAAGGTGCGCACGCACCTCGGTCGCGCCAAGTACATCCTGAGCTCGCGCGAGCGGCCCAAGGACCCGGAGCAGGCCGCGCGGCACGTGCTCCGCGACTTTGCGCGGTCCACGTCGGTGTCGCAGCAGATCCTCGTCGTACGCTGCGAGATCGGCACGGCGTCCACGGTCGCCCGCCAGATCGACAACCTCAACCACTCCGACGTCGTCGGCACGCTGGCCGGCGACGACACCTTCATCGTGATCCTCGAGACGCCGGAGAAGGCGCTGGGCATGAAGCGCTACGTCGACCGTCTCCGAGAGGCCTAGCGCGCAGGCACACTTCCGCGCGCACGCCAGTCCGTCCTGAGAGCCGGCGAGCGGCTTCGCCGCGCCGGCCTTCGTCCACCTCGTTCCCAAGGAGCAGTCCATCGTGAGCACAGAGAGCGTCTCGAGCGCCCCCAACGGTACCGTCGTCCTCGCCTACTCGGGCGGGCTCGACACCTCGGCCCTGATCCCCTGGCTCAAGGAGAAGTACGGCTACGACGTCGTCGCCTGCCTCATCGACCTCGGCCGAGTCAAGGACATCCCGATGATGATGGAGCGGGCCCTGGCGTCCGGAGCCATCGCCGCCGAAGCCATCGACGCCAAGGAGGAGTTCGCCGAGCATCACTGCCTGCCG
>CAYTRM010000134.1:0-7315 GCA_964440225.1 uncultured Thermoleophilia bacterium
GAGCGCGGCGCGAACCGGCACCACGTCTTCCGCATCGAGCATCGCGGCGGCTGACGGCTCGCCTTCGTCCGCCCGCGTGCTCGCGCGCCCGGGAAGGCGATACGTCCACCATCCGGCCGGCCTGCGCTGCGATCGCCGGCTTGCCCACGGGTGTACGATATTTGCCGGAGCGGCGGCCGGCCGGCCGCCTCACGTGGAGCACCTGGAGGGGTCATGTCATCTCGTCCTTGTCGTGTCGTCACTCGCGCAGCGCGGCTGGCACCGTTGCTGCTCGCGCTGACGCTGCTGCTCGCGCTCGCGCCTGCAGCCCTGGCCGCGCCGCCCGAGCCGACCATGGATCTCGAGCAGCTCGGCGCGGCCCTCGAGTCGGGGCCGCTGGACGGCTACATGCTCACGACGATGAGCGGCACGGCGCCTGAGGAGATCCCGCTGCAGGTGCAGAGCATCGTCGACTACTCGTGGGGCTCGCTCATCCTCTTCGAGGCCGGGGGACCGAAGATCGAAGAGATCGGCGGCGTGGCCGCCGGCATGAGCGGCAGCCCCGTCTACGTCGATCACGGCGGATTCAACAAGCTCGTCGGCGCCGTCTCGTACGGCGACATGTTCACCCTCGGCGGCATGGCGCTGGCCACGCCGATCGAGTACATGGCCGCGATCGAGACGGACTTCCCGATCGAGCCGCTCACGACGCTCGTGAGCCCGCGCCCGCCCAAGGCGGGCGTCTACGAGCTCGCGTCGCCGGTCCGCACCAGCGAGGGCGTGGTGCGCAGCGTCGTGGTAGCGCGCAGCGTCGAGTCGGCGCGCACCGTCGACGCGGCCGGCGGCCAGACGGTGATGGCGCCGCTCGGCATCCTCGAGATCGGCGGCGCCCGGCCGGGCAGCCGGACCTTCGAGCGTATCGCCGCCAGATTCGCCAAGTCGGGACTGCTGGTCAAGGCCGCCGCCGGCTCCGGTGAGTGGGACGGCGCGCCCGCCCCCGCCCTCGAGGGCGGGTCACCGTGCGCCGTGCTCTTCTCGCAGGGCGCCGTGTGGGTCGGCGCCGCCGGCACCGTCACGTACGTCGACGACG
This sequence comes from uncultured Thermoleophilia bacterium, assembly GCA_964440225.1. Taxonomy (GTDB): domain Bacteria; phylum Actinomycetota; class Thermoleophilia; order UBA2241; family UBA2241; genus CAIXSE01. The sequence continues at coordinate 1,070 of CAYTRM010000134.1, forward strand.
ACACGGCGATGCTCTTCGGCCACCCCTTCGAGCAGCTCGGCGCCATCGACGCGGTGCTCACCGGTGGTTACGTGCAAGGCGTGTGGCAGAGCAGCCTGGAGCCCTACAAGATCATCGCGCCGCGCGACGTCAAGGGAGCCTGCGTCCAGGACCGTAGCTGGGGCGTCGAGGCGCAGATCGGCCGGGAGCCGGGTCTCTTCCCCGTGTCCACCACGGTGAACGACGCCGACCGCAGCGTGTCGGCGCACGACGACTCCAGCGTCGTCGAGTGGCTGGTGAGCTCGGACACCTGGCCGACGCTCCCGGGAACGATCGTCGGTGAGGTCGCCTACGAGACGCTCGACCAGTACTACTACCCGGGGAGCGCAGCGACCACGACCACGGTGGTCGTCTCCGACGGTCCCGACACCTACACCGTTCAGCACGACAACCTCTGGAGCGACTCGTACGACGTGTCGTACCTGGCGGGACGCGACGCCGGCTCCATAGTCTCGCGCCTGGTCGCCGACCCCGACGGCGTGCTCCAGCCGCGCATCGACTCCGTGTCGGTGGAGACGACGGTCAGCTCGGCGCAGCGGTCCGCTCGCATTGCCGGCGTCGACCTCCCGGACGGCATCAAGATCGGCGACAACACCGTCCGCGTCACGTACTACCGCTACGGGTCACGCGACGCCGAGACCGTCGACGCCACGCTCACCATCCCGACGGGCACGCCGCTCTACGGCCGCCTGACCGTAACCCCGGCAACGTGGGACCAGTGGGGCGGCAGCTGGTGTTCCGACTCCTGCTGTGAGTTCGACGGGGCCTCACCCACGGACGGCCCGCCGCAGACTCTGGAAGACGTCGTCGACGAGCTCAACGCGCTGCCCCAGAACAGCGACCTCGTGGTCTCGTACCTGCCCCGCGGCAGCGGCGAGGACAGCGACTCTCCGGAGGAGTCCGCCGAGATCGCGGCGACCATCCCCACCGACTACGTCTTCGACAGCTATTTCACCGCCACCACGGCCAGCGTCCTGCTGAGGGCGCAGCCGGGCAAGGTGCCGTACGGCGGCGCCGTCCAGGTGGTCGGTATGGTGGAGAGCGCGGGCGACGTGAGCGTCGGCATCTACCGGCAGAACGCCGATGCGGATGAGGCCGTCCTGGTGCAGACCGTGACCGCGGTCGCGAGCCAGGGTGCGGCCACCTTCCAGGCGGTCGTCCCCGGCCTCAAGAAGAACGCGCGGATCATCGCCCGCACCGGGCCGGTCGAAGGATCGCTGCCCGGCAGCGCCTCCGCCCCGGTCAAGGTGAGCGCCCGCGTCTGGCTCTCTGGAACGGACCCGCTCGTGGTGCACGTCAGGCCGAGCGCCGCCGCGGGCAAGACCCGGCTGCAGCGCAGGTCCGGCGGGCGCTGGGTCGACTTCAAGACGGTGAACGTGAAGGACGGCAAGGGTGCCGTCCGGCTGCCCAAGGGCACCCACGTGCTGCGCGCCCGGTTCCCCGGCGGCAAGATCAGCGCCGCCGGCGTCTCGCGCGCCTACACGATCAGGGTGAAGTGAGCCGACCCGCCGCACGATGAGCGCCCGCGAGCCGCAGCCCGCGGGCGCGACCGGCCGCCCGGGCGCCGGCCCCGCAGACGGCACGGGCGCCGGGGCGGGGGGCCGGTCGCGCGTGGCGCCGTACGGCTCGTGGCTCTCGCCCGTCACCGCCCGGCTCATGGCCGAGGGCGGCGTGTCGACGATGTGGCCGCAGAGCGTCGGCGACAGCCTGTACTGGGTGGAACTGCGCCCGCTCGAGGACGGCCGCTACGTCGTCGTGCGCCGGGCGCCGGGCGGCGAGATCGCCGACGTCACGCCGCCCGGCGTGAGCGCCCGCACACTCGTGCACGAGTACGGCGGCGGCATGTACGCCGCCTTCCGCAACGAGCGCGGCGGCGAGAGCGTGCTCTTCAGCGACCAGGCCGACCAGCGGCTGTACCGGCAGGACCTGGTCGACGGACCGACGGGTGACGCGACTCCCGACGCGGCCGCGGATGGCCGGGAGACCGCGGGCGGCGCCGGCCGGGAGACCACGGCCCGCTGGACCGACCCGCGGCCCATCACGCCGGAGCCGCCGGCGACTCGCGCCCATCGCTACGCCGACGGGCGCGTTGCGCCGGACGGTCGCTTCATGGTCTGCGTGCGCGAGCGGCACGAGGCCGACGGCTCGGTGGTCAACGAGCTTGTCTCGCTGCCCACCGACGCATCGGCCCCTCCGCGCCCCATCGCCTCCGGCGACGACTTCTACGCGGCCCCGCGGCTCAGCCCGGACGGCCGGCGCGTCGCCTGGCTCAGCTGGGACCACCCGAGGATGCCATGGGACGGCGCCGAGCTCCGCGTGGCCGCGTTCCGCGGCGGAGCGACATCCGGGCGGGAGGTCCTCGGCGACGAGCGTCTCGTGGCCGGCGGCCCGGGGGAGTCGGTGCTGCAGCCGCTCTGGTGGCCGGACGGCCGGCTGCAGTTCGCGAGCGACCGCACCGGCTGGTGGAACCTGTACGTGACGGACGAGCCGCCGCAGGCGCGCCCGCTCGCCCGGCGGGACGCCGAGTTCGCCAAGGCGCCCTGGGTCTTCGGCCTGCAGCACTCGGTGGCTCTGGACGACGGCACGCTCGTGGTCTGCTTCACCGAGGGCGGTCGCGACCACCTGGCCGTGCTCGAGACCGGCGCGCCCGGCAGTCCAGCCGCCGGATTCCGCGAGATCGAGTCGCCCTACTCGGTCGTCTACTCACTCACCGCTCTGGGCGACCGCGTCGGCCTCATCGCCGGGAGCCACACCGAAGGCCTGCAGGTGGCCGTGCTCGACCCGTCGAGCGGCGCCTGCGAAGTCGTGCGCCGCGGCCGTCCCGTCCCCATCGACCCCGCGCTCATCAGCCGGCCGGAGGCGATCGTCTTCCCGACAGACGACGGACTCACCGCTCACGCCAACCACTACCCGCCGGCCAACCCCGACTTCGCCGGGCCGGCGGACGAGCGGCCGCCGCTGCTGGTGATCAGCCACGGCGGCCCCACCTCCGCGCACGAGGCCATGCTCGACCTCGACGTGCAGTACTGGACCTCGCGGGGCTTCGCCGTCGTCGACGTCAACTACGGCGGCTCCACCGGCTACGGCCGCGAGTACCGCGAGCGGCTGCGCGGTCGCTGGGGCGTCGTCGACACCGTCGACTGCATAAACGCCGCGAAGTACCTCGTCGCGCGCGGCGACGCCGACCCTGCCCGCGTCGGCGTGCGCGGCGGCAGCGCCGGAGGATACACCACGCTCAACGCGCTCACGCGCTTCGACTTCTTCACCGCCGGCGCCAGCCTCTTCGGCCTCGCCGACCTCGAGACCTTCGCCACCGGCGGCACGCACAAGTTCGAGTCGCGCTACCTCGACAGCCTCGTCGGTCCGTATCCGGAACGGCGCGACGTGTACCGGGAGCGCTCCCCCATCCATCACGTGGACGGCATCACCTGCCCGGTGATCCTGCTGCAGGGACTGGAGGACGTGATCGTGCCGCCCAGACAGGCCGAGATCATCGTCGAGGCGCTGCAAGCCAAGGGCCTGCCCTACGCCTACCTGGCGTTCGAGGGCGAGCAGCACGGCTTTCGCAAGGCGGAGAACATCGTGCGCGCCCAGGAGGCCGAGCTGTACTTCTACGGGCGCGTCTGGGGTTTCTCGCCGGCCGACGAGATCGAGCCGGTGCGGATCCGGAACCTGGACTGACAGGCGGGCCCGGCGGCGGGCGGAGTGCCGCCCGGGGCCCGTGAGTGCTCCTGAACCCCGAGGCGGTCCATCCCATCGGGACGCTCGGTGTTCATGCCTTCGAAGACATCGAACCCGAGTCTCCGAACGCACCGCCCGCGCCGCTCGCCGCGCGGAGCTACCCGCGCCCGGGCGGCCTCCGCGGGCGGCGGCTGTCCCGCTCCCGGCCGCCGAGGCCTCCCGGGTCAGACCTTCCTGGGGTTGAGCACCGTCTCCCAGCCGTAGCCTGCCGTCGCCGCGACCTGCTGCAACGCCGTGCGCACGGCGGCGTAGTCCCACTGGTAGCTGTAGTCCTTGCCGAAGAGACTGGAGGCGGTCTCGATGCTGCCGGACCGCTCCTTGCCGCTAGTCTTGTAGGTGCCGGCCGAGAAGCCGCCGCCGGGCGCAAAGTCGTCGCCGCCGCTGGAGACGCCGGAGCCCTTCTCGACGAGCATCTCCCAGAAGCGGACGAGATGCGCGCTCTCGTCGACCCGGGCCTTGCACTTGTAGGTCAGCTTCTTCTTGCTGAGAAAGGCCTTGCGCTCGGCCAGCACCGCCTCGCCGGCCAGGCTTCCGTCCTTCTTCGCCTCGAGCCGCACCGGCAGGGCGGCGCTCGCGGCGACCAGATCGTCGCTCAGGGACATCAGGGCTCCTTTCGCGTGTCGACTCGGGTGATCATCGGCACTGGCGGCCCCAGGCGCAAGACAGCGTCCGAACAGAAGGTCGTGAGGGAGCAACGAGGCGCGCCCGCAGCGCGCGCAGGCCACTCGCGCGCACGGAGGCGGCGCGCGCTCGTCGTCGTATACTGACCGCATGAGCTTCCGACCGCACACGACGAAGACGGCCGCGATCCTCGTGACCCTCACGGCGCTGCTCCTCGCCGCGGCGACGTTCGCGGCTCTCGCTCCTGCGCCCGCCGGCGCCGCCGACGCGGCGAGCCTCCGGCCGAAGATCGTCAAGAAGTACATCCGCTTCGGCGACACGCGCAAGGCGCAGACGGCGAAGTACAGCAAGCGCCGCTACCACCAGAACACGTACAGGCTCACGAAGCCGAAGGCTGTGGTGCTGCACCACACCGCCGGCGCCTACTGGCAGAGCGCCTGGAACACCTTCAACGCCAACACCGCCTACGGCGGCGAGAAGCCCGGCGTCTCGGCGCACTTCATCATCGGCAAGGGCGGCGCCATCTACCAGTGCATGCCGCTCTCGCTTCGCGGCCGCCACTGCGTGGGCATGAACTGGACGTCGATCGGCATCGAGTTCGTGCAGGAGATGCGGTCCGGCAAGGACGGCCACTGGATGGACCGCCAGATCCTGAACCGCGACAAGCAGATCCGCGCCGGGCTCAGGCTCGTGCGCTACCTCAAGGCCCGGTTCGGCATCAGGACGACCGATGTCGTCGGCCACGCGACCGCCAACAGGTCGCGCTTCTTCAAGGACTACACGGGCCAGAAGAACGCCGCCGGCGACTGGTATGCCGCCGAGGTCAAGATCTTCCGCTCGCGGCTCTGAGAGGCGGCCGCTCCCGGCGAGCGCCCCGGGTCGGCCTTCGGCCGCTTCGCAGCTGGGCGCGCCGGGCGTAGACTGGCCGGGCACGCCGACGAAGGAGCCGCGCATGGCCGTCCGCCTCGAGGGCATCCACTTCCTGGTCACGTACCGCTGCACCTACGCGTGCGACCACTGCTTCGTCTGGGGGTCGCCGGACGCCGAGGGCACGATGACGCTGGCGCAGCTCATCGGCGTCATCGACCAGGGCGCGGAGCTGGGGCTCGCCGATGTGTACTTCGAGGGCGGCGAGCCCGCGCTCGCGTATCCGATCGTGCTCGCGGCGGCGAAGCACGCCCGCGAGCGCGGCCTCGACGTCGGCCTCGTGAGCAACTGCTTCTGGGCGACGACCGTCGCCGACGCCCGGGTCTGGCTGGCGCCCTTCGCGGATCTCGGCCTGGCCGACCTCTCGCTGTCGTCCTACGCCTGCTTCGTCGAGGACGCGGACGAGGAGCGCTTGCGCAACGCGATGCTGGCGGCGCGGGAACTCGACATCCCCGTGAGCGTGCTCGAGGTGGGCGCGCCGGCCGACATCGGCGTGCCCGGCGCCTGCTCGGGTGACGTCGGCGAGGTGATGCACAAAGGCCGGGCGGCCGTCGCGCTGGCCCCGGCGCGAGCGACCAGGCCTCCGGAGACGCTCGTGACCTGCCCCTTCGAGGACTTCGCCGATCCGGGCCGCGCTCACGTCGGCCCCGACGGCGAGCTCCAGCTGTGCCAGGGCATCAGCGCCGGCAACGTCTTCACCGGCGGCGACGGGCCGTGGCCGGCGCCAAGCGCGCCCGGCGCTCCGGGCGATGGTGGTCCGGCGCTGTGCCCGGACGGTCTGCGGCGCGTCCTCGACGCCTGCGACCCGCACGCCCGGCCGGTGATGCGCGAGATCCTCGCCGGCGGCCCCTGGGCGCTGGCGCAGGCGGTGGGCCACACGCCGGCGCGCTCACACTACGCTGACGAATGTCATCTATG
>CAYTRM010000135.1:0-7308 GCA_964440225.1 uncultured Thermoleophilia bacterium
GTCGCAGCTCAGGACGACCTGGTCGCCGATGTCGACGGCGGTGAAGGCCGCGCGGGAGGCGTAGATGTCGAGCAGGTGGTCGAGCTCGTCCTGGGAGAGCGGCGGCGCCTTGGCTTTGCGCGCCGCCTCCGCCGTCCCCGCCTCCAGATCGGCCCGCAGCTCGGCGCGGGTCATCTCGACCATGAAGCCGTCGCCCATTCGGGTCGGGATCTTCGCTTCCACCGGTAGCACCCCCAGCTCGCGATCACGCGCCGGCCGCAGGCCCCGCGGCGCTCGCGCCGAATCGTATCAGGCGGGCGAGCAGCGCACCCGACGGCTCACGGCTTGACCGGCCCCCGCCCGTTGGCCACACTTAGTGTGAAGGGAGACGACCCGCCATGCTCAGACACGCCATCGCCATCACCGCCGTCGCCGTGGTCGCCATCTGCCTGCCCGCCGCCGTAGCGACGCCGGTACAGGCCGCGTCGCCCAACACGGAGATGCGCGAGAGCATCATGGCGCTGCGCGGTCTCATCGACCGCGCCGGAGCGGCCCGGTACTTCCAGTATCCCTCCCGCGCCAGCGTCCGGCCCGGAGGCCTCGACTCGACGTGGTGGCCGCGCGACCCCTGGACCGGCGCTCGGCTCACGCCGGGAAGCGGCCGCGGTCACTACCAGTACTCGGTCACGACCAACAAGCGCCGGTACCGGCTGACCGGGTATCTGGACGGCGGGGTCGTCACCGTCCGCGGCGGAATGCCACGCTCCATGAAGCTCGCCTACGACCACCGCGGCGAGGAGGGCCTCAACCTCATTCGCCACTACATCGAGCAGTACGCCCGCGCCCACGGCGGGCGCTATCCGGTGGGCGCCGACGTGGCCGGCGACGGCGCCGTCGGCAAGCAGCCGGGCTGCGGTTACTGGCCGAGCAACCCTTGGGACCACGCCGACATGGAGAAGCGCTCCGACCGCGGTTCCTTCTCGTACACCGTGTCGGCCGACCGCTCGGCCTACACCCTGCGCCTCCACCGCGCCCTCAAGAGCGACTACGTGCAGAGAGGCGCCGCCGCCACGAACCCGTGGTTGCGCCTCCTCGCCAGTCTCGAGGACGAGATCCTCCGGCGCAGCGGCCGCATCCTGTCGGGCTACGTCGGCCAGTGGTCGCTGCAACATGGCGGCGAACTGCCGCAGACGGCCGACCTCACCGCCGGAGGCGCGGTCGGCGCCGCGCACCCCGACTGGCCACAGGATCCGCTCACCGGCAGCGCGATGGGGCAGGGCACGATACCGGGGACCTACACCTACCTCCCCGGCGCGGCAGGCGCCTTCACGCTCACCGTGCATCTTCACTCGGGTGACTTCGAGGCCGGCGGCACCGCGCCGGCGCCGGCCGCCGCGCCGGGTCCCTCGGAGCCTTGACCGTCTCAGGAGGCGATCTCGTGACAAGACGCACCACCATCCTTGTGCTCTCGCTCGCCGTGCTGCTGCTCGCCGGCGCCGTACTGCCGAGCCGAGCCTCCGCCGTGAGTTTCGTCGACCAGCAGGTCAAGGCGAGCGGGCTTCTGCTGCAGAACTACATCAACCGGTACGGGCAGGCGCGAGAGTTCGCCTACCCGCCCGCCAAGATGGTCAAGAAGGGCGGCGGCCTCACCGCGCCGATCTGGCCGGCCAACCCCTGGACGGGCAAGGTCATGGCGCCGGGCAAGTCGAGAGGCAACTACACGTACACGCTCGGTGCCGGCGACACCAGCTACAGGCTGGTCATGCACCTCTCCACGGGCAGCTACAAGCTCACCGGCGGGATGCCGCGCTGGCTCAAGAGCGAGCGCGACACCGCGTCGAAGCAGAACCTGCTTCTACTCCAGCGCTACGTGGAAGAGTACGCGGCGGCGCATGCGGGCAGCTACCCCGCCGCCGCCGAGATGACGCCTGAGGCCTTCGGCGCCGGGTACGTGTGGCCAAAGAACCCACGGACCGGCTTCCCGATGGCCGTCGGCACCGGGCTGGGCGACTTCTCGTACACCTCCGACGGCGGCGGCTACACGCTCAAGGTGAAGCTGACGACCGGCTGGAGCGCGGCCTTCGGCCCCATCTCGGTGTTGGGCAGGCTGACGGGCGCGCCCGGCGACTAACGGTACGAGGCTCCGCCGCCGGTGGGACCACCGGCCCGGCCGTTGGCCGGCTCGAGGCCCCCGAGGCCCCGGGCTCGCCGGCGCGGTCACGCGCCGGCGGCCTCCGCGTCGGCGTCGTCGACGATCCGGCGTATCCGCCGCCGCACGTCGTCGGGCAGCGGCTCCGGATGGTGCGTCTCGAGCACGTGGCGCGCCTTGAGCAGCGACCGCTGATACAGGTCGTCGCGGCCACGCGCCTCCCAGTCCTCGCGCACACGGCGGTCGATCAACTCCGGCTGCGAGGCCTCGCGCATGTGACGCATCGTCGCGTCGAGGCTGAGGAAGTCGCCGAAGGCGCCGACCGCGTGGATGTCGTCGACGGCCAGCGCCTCGTCGTCGACGCGGATGCCGCCGACCACGTGCTTGACCATGCGCGCGATCTCGTCGTCCATGACGAGCTGTGCGTAGTCGAAGGTGACGCCCGACTCGATCATTCCCAGGCCGTAGATCAGGTTGGTCCCTGCCAACGCTGCCATCAAGGCCGTAAGGGTCTTCTCGTGACCGGACTGGGCGTCACCGAGCTTGCTGTCGCCCTACGCACCGGCGATATAGCTCGGCAGGCGGTACTGCCTGGCGATCTGGGCCGCGCCGGCGCTGATGAGCGCGAGCTCCGGCGAGCCGACCGACGCGGCCGCCAGCCGCAGGTCCATGGCGGTCGTCGAGCTGCCGTAGAGCACCTTTGCCCCGCGCTCGGTGAGCTGAGAGAGGACGATGCCGGCGAGCACCTCCGCGTTGTGGGTGACCAGCGTTCCGGCGAGCGTCACGGGGCTGGAGCCACCCGCCATCGCCATGCTGAGCACGCAACTCGGCACGCCGGCGCGCGCCGCCTCGATGATGATCTCGCAGCAGTCCCGGACCAGCTTGAGCGGACTGACCGGGCAGGTGCCCATGATCATCATCGGCCGCTCGCGCACGGCTTCGGGACTACCCTGGACGGCTTCGAGCATGCGCAGGCTGGTCTTGACGGCGCGGCCGTCGAGCGGTCCTCCGGAGATCGGCTTCGTCTGATTGACGATCGCCGCCTCGTGGTTGTGCAGCGACGCCGTCTGAGGGGGCATGTCGCCGGCGCCGACGGCGATCTCGAACACGTCGACCGACGGGAGCGCGTCGCAGAGCCGGGCGATGTCGGCGAGGTCCTGCTTGGTCGAAGCGCGCAACTCCCCGTCGTACGGGTCGACCACCATCACGCCTTCGCCGAAGTTGCTGAAGCCGACGCGGCCGGCCTCGATCACGATGTCGTTCCTGGGGTCGCGGCCGCAGAGAGTGATGCTGGCGGGCGCGCTGCGGATCGCATCCTCGACCAGATGCGGCGGAATGTGCACGGTGCGGCTGCCGCGGTCGACGACGCAACCGCCGTCGCTGAAGATGTCCAAGGCCTCGTCGACCTCGACCCACACCCCGGTGCGCTCCAGGACCTCGAGGGTCGCGAGATGGATGTCCTGGACCTCGTCGTCGGTGAACACGTCGAGCTTGAGGCCGCCGCTGCGGCGGCGGCCGGCGAACAGGTTCCGCTTCACGCCCTGCCTCCTCGGTCCGCTCATGGAACGGGCAGCGCTACGTAATCACACGGTCACGGGTTCGCGCCAGCCGTTCAGACAGACCAAGTCGGACACTCGCGCCGCCGGAGAGCGGTACAATCGGACCATGATGCTCCCTGTCGTCGCCACGTGGCTGCTCACTTACGCCGTGACCGGCGCGCTCATCGTGCTCGGGGTGTGGCTGATCTGGGTGGCCTACGAACGACTTCCCGTCTCCAGCCAGCTCATCACGGTCCTCGGCGTCTCGGCCCTCATCGGCTACACGCTGTCGGTGCGCAACATCCTGGCCATCGTCGGATCGCTGACCGTCATCCTTGCCCTCCTGCTCATCTGGCTGCTGGTCTGGGTCCCGCGCATGGTGCCGCGAGTCACCGACGCGGTGAGCCGGCTGCTGCGCGGGGACCGCGCGCCCCGGCCGGCCGGCAGGACGCACCTGTGAGCGGCGCGGGGGCTCCCGAGAGACCCGCAACGGTCGCCATGCCGCGAGTCACCGTCCTCATGGACAACGAGAGCGCCGTTCCGGGCTTGAGCAAGGAGCACGGCCTCTCCCTGTGGGTCGAGGCCGGCGACGCCCGGCTGCTCATCGACACCGGAGAGACCGCGGCCTTCCGCGAGAACGCCGCCGACCTCGGTGTCGACCTCGGGGGCGCGGACGCCGTCGCCCTCAGCCACGGGCACTACGACCACACCGGCGGGCTGCCGGCCGCGCTCGCGGCGGCGCCGCGCGCGCGGCTGTACCTGCATCCCGCCGCGCTTCAGCCGCGCGTCTCCCGGCGGCGGCGCGGCCGGCCCGAGCCGATCGGCATGCCGGCCGCGGCCCGCGCGGCGACGCTCGCCGCGGCGGACCGCATCGTCTGGACGGACGGGCCCACCGAGGTCGTGCCGGGCGTCTGGTGCACCGGCAGCGTGCCGCGAGACGACGCTCGCGAACCCGGCGACCCCGACTTCTTCTTCGACGTGACCTGCACCATGCCCGACCCGGTCCCGGACGACCAGTCCTTCTGGGTGGACACGCCGGACGGCCTCTGGGTGATCCTCGGCTGCGCCCACGCCGGCGTCCTCGCCACGCTCGAGCACATCGACCTGCTCACCGGCGGACGCCCGCTGGTCACGCTCATCGGAGGGACGCACCTGATGAGCGCGGACGAGGCGCGCGTCGCGCTCGTCGCCGACGAGCTGGCGCGACGCGCGCCGCGCACCCTCGCCCCGTGTCACTGCACCGGCCGCAAGGCCGCCACCGCCCTGGGCCACGCGCTTCCCGAGGCGATCGTGCCCATGGGCGGGGGCGCCGTCATCGAGTCGTGAGCGCCGTGTCCCCGCCCGAGCGTGCGAGCCAGACGATTCGGTCGGCGCGGATCGGCCGGCAGCCGCCGCGCTTCGCCGTGACGGTCATCGCCTTCGTCCTCGTGCTCACCGTCGCCTGGGTCTTCTTCCTTCGTTCCAGCTCATCCGTGACGGCGCCGGCGACCCCGGCCATCCAGGGCGACTACACGCTGCGGGTCACCGCCGCCGGCGCTGAAGCGGGTCTCTCGGATGAAGACGGCACGTTCAGCCTCGTGGCCGGGGGGAACGCCGGGGGCAGCGCCGATCTCCCCGAAGCGGCGGGAGCGCCGAGCCTCCGGCCGTCGCGCTCGGGCTATGACGCCGACGGGCGCACCGAGACGACGGCGACCGGCGCCGGGCCCGCAGCCACCTTCTCCCGGAGGGTCGGGGCGTGGCCCCCGGTCTGGCGGGTCGCGACGCGCAGTCCTCTCGACTACCAGGGGCTCGCGGCGGTGGTGCGCACGGCCGTCGAGGAGCGGGACGACGCAATCGGCATCAAGCCGCTCAGAGACGGCGACCGTGCGGTCTGGCGCGCCGCGATCACGCTGGACGGCGCCGCCGTCGACCTCGTCGTGGACCAGCGGAGCGGCGTCGTGACCTGGTACAGAGACAGCCTCTCGACGTTCACGGCGACGGTGGACTGGGACTCACCGCCGCCGGACGGCGCCACCTACGGCGTCGAGGCTCCGGCGGGGGCCGGGATGCGGACGATCAGAGACGGACGCCACGCCTACCACGCGTCACCCGAGGCGGCCGGACGCGCGGCCGGCTACGACCCGCTGGTCTCGGAACTGGCCCCGGACGGCTACGAGCTCTCGGCCGTCGCGACCACCCCGGCCGACCTTCGCCCCGTGAGCTGGATCGACGACGGCGTGCGGAGGCTCCCGACGGACCCGGAAGGAACGGCCGTCCTGCAGATGTACACCCGCGGCCTCTCGCGGTTCACGGCGGAACAGGTCGGACCGGCCACCCTGCGAGTGCTGACCGCCGGCGCGGACTGGCAGGAAGAGGCCGGCGCCGGCAAGCTCTCCTATCAGGAGGTCACGCTGCAGTACGGCGCCTTTGCGGGAGCGACGGCGTCGACCTGGTATCAGGAGAGCGGGCCGTCGCTGGTCGTCGCCGGAGAGCGCCGGGCCGTCTTCGTCACCGGCGCGCTGACCCGCGAGGAGCTCATCTCGTTCGCCGAGGGCCTCAAGCCTCCGGCGCCCGGCGAGGCGCGGTAGAACTCAGCTCAGCAGGCCCTCGATGATCAGGTCGGTGGCCGCCTCTTCGTCGAGACCGCGGCTCATGAGCGTCTGCAGCTGCTTGCTGTCGACGCTGCCGATCGCCGCCTCGTGCGTCACGTGCGCCAGCGGGTGGTTCACCTCGACGATCGGCACGGCCTTCGCCACCGCGTTGCCCTGCACGATCTCCTTGCAGTCGACGTGACCGCGGGCGTGCGGCGCGCTCGCCGTGAGCGTGTTGTAGATCTCGGCTGTCGCGTGGTCACGGAGCGCGAGGTGCGACTGCAGGACCGCCTTGGCGCCCTCGCCGTTCAGGTGACCGACCTCGTTGATGCGGATCTTGTCGCGGCCGCGGCCGATGATGCGGGCGATCATGTCGAGGGTGCTGAACGCGTCGCAGTCGACCTCGTAGTCGAAGTCGATGACGCCGGCCATGCCTTTGATGAGCTCGAACTCGGTCTTGAAGCGGCCGCCCTCGCCGACGTGCACCCTGGTCTTGGGCACCACGATCACGCCGCCCTCGGCGCCGTGCAGGTGCCGCTCGAAGTACTCGTAGGTGGCGCCGGGCGCTATCTTGATCTCGGCGTCCATCTTGTGGGTGATGTCGACGGCGTTCGGGAAGGTGCAGTGCGCCTGCACGCTGGCGAAGCTGTCCTCCTCGACGTCGACGTGCATCACGATGCGCTGCACGCCCTCTGTCGGCAGCATGCCGAAGCACAGGTGCACGGGGTTGGCGATGCGCGCGCCCTTGTCCAGGTGGATCCAGGCTTCGATGCCGTCGTCGAGCTCGTCGACGTCGACGGTGAGACCGGGCACCAGGTGCGCGCCGACGACCTCGTTGCCGTGCACCTCGAGGTGCGCGATGTCGTCGCCCTTGATGTGGCCGCCGAAGTCGCCGAGGCTGGCGAGCAGCTCGCGCGCGGTCTCGACCTGGGCCTGCGTGGGGGCGCTCACTCCGCCACCGCCACGATCTCTTCCTCGGTCGGCAGGTTGGTGTGATCGCAGCACACGCATTTCTCGATGAAGAAGTCGTCGATGCCGTCCTCGCTCATGCGCCGGGCATCGGCCAGTTCGC
>CAYTRM010000136.1:0-7267 GCA_964440225.1 uncultured Thermoleophilia bacterium
GGTCTCAGGATGCAGCCGACGAGGCGCGCGAGTGCCGGGAGGAGGTGGCCGGTGCCCTCGCCACCTAGCCCTCGGGGCGGGGCTGCCGCGACGGGCGCCGCCGCGAAGTCCGGCGGCTCCGTGCAGGACGAAGGCATCAAGCAGGCGATCGCCGCGTACGGTCTCGAGGGGCGGACGCTCTATCTTCCGCAGATGCCTTACGGCGGCTCGTACCTTCTGGCCTCGGCGATCCGCTCCATCGGCTTCGAGTGCTGGCCCACCAGTGACTCGGACGAGCGCACGCTGGAGCTCGGCAGCCGGGTGACCTCGGGCGACGAGTGCTACCCGCAGAAGATCACTCTCGGCGACTTTCTCCGGATCGTCGAGGACGAAGGCCGCGACAAGGTCGCCTTCCTCATGCCGTCGGCCAACGGGCCATGCCGCTTCGGCCAGTACCTGCACCTCATCCGCAGCAAGTTCGACGAGCTCGGCTACACCGACATCCCGGTGATCAGCATCACCTCGGGCGACGGGTACTCGTCGATCGGCAACTACTCGCAGGATCTTGTGCGCACCGCCTGGCGGGCAGTGCTCTGCCAGGACATCCTGATGAAACTGCTGCTCAAGACGCGCCCTTACGAGCGCGAGAAGGGCGCCGCGGACGCCGCCTACAAGCTCAGCCTCGAAGAGGTCGGCGAGGCGGTCAGCCTCAACGGCGTGTCGCACAAGCAGCGGCTGGAGGCCATCGTGCCCGCCATGGCGCGCGCCCGCGACCGCTTCCGCGATCTGCCCGCCGACTACAACGCTTCGCGGCCGCTGATCGGCGTGGTCGGCGAGATCTTCTGCCGTCAGAACACGTTCTCCAACTTCGACCTCATCCGTGTGGTCGAGGAACAGGGCGGCGAGTGCTGGCTGTCGGACATCGGCGAGTGGGTCTGGTACACCGACGACGAGCAGAGGCGCCGGCTCATCGACGACGGCCGGCGCATCAGCAAGGACAGCGCCGTCCGCTTCCTCAAGAACAAGATCATGCGCCGCGACGAGCACGCGCTGTACGGGCCGTTCCACGACGATTTCCTCGGGTACGAGGAGCCCGAGGACGTCCGCGACGTCCTGCAGATGAGCTACCCCTACCTCCCGTACACGGGGGCCCTCGGCGAGATGGTGCTGAGCAGCGGTAAGGCCGTCTACCTGTACGAGAAGGGCGCCGACGGCATCATCGACATCAGCCCGTTCACCTGCATGAACGGCATCGTGACGGAGGCGGTGTACCCGAGCCTGCAGAAGGATCTCGACGACATGCCGATCCGCACGTTCTACTTCGACGGCACCCAGGGCGATCTGGAGCGCGACGTCGGGATCTTCATCGAGCTCGCGCGCACCTACCAGCGACGCAAGAAGAAGACGCGCCGCTATCCAGCCTGCTTCCCGGCCTGAACTGAGGGCCGAGATCGTCGCGGACGGCGCTACGCGCCGGCCGCACCCTTGTCCGGGCGTTTCTTTCGGCGTCGGTGTCGTGCCGAGAAAAGGGGGAAGGGCCCCTCGCCGTTTCCCTGGCCGTATGGGGGGCCGGAACCAGGGGGCGAGAGGCCCTTTGACTCACCGGTCGCGGCTGGGGGGAGCCGCTGTCGGGAGGGAGGGTGTCTAAGCTGGAGCGCCGGGTCAGCGTCCTATGAATCGGCTGGACGACGCTGCGTCGTGCATGGTGCCGACGGGGACACGGATGTGGCCGCGGGCGTCGCCCGAAGGGGTACCGAGTACCGCTCCAGTGCCCTCGAAGAACCGGCCGATGGAGCGGAAGATTCGATGCTGCATGGTGCCCACCGCCTCTCTGGTCAGACCCTGTAGGAGCGTGCGCTCCCGGTCAGGTCGATCCTCATGAAGTCCTTGCCGCGAAGGTGGCCTCTCGCGTCACCCATGGGGGAGGCCACGACGCTGGCCGTACCCTCGAAAAAGCGCTTGATGCTGGAGATCCGAACAGTCATTGCGACCCTCCTCACGTGTCTAAATTCGCTATATTGTGTAACGCCTCACAAACTATATGCCCCAGGGGTGCTGCTGTCAAACGGGGTTGGAGATGCGCGCGCGTGAGGCGGGACTGACCAAGGTCAAGATGACGACGGGCGGCTCCGGGGTACCGTCGGATGTGACACAGCACGCACCGATGGAGGTCGAACATGGAGACTGCCGAACCACTGGTCGTCGATCTCGACGGCATGGTCGAGATCGCCGAGCGCGGGATCGTGAGCAAGGCGATCGTCGAGAACGCGCATCACAAGATCGTCCACTTCACGCTGGCGCCGGGCCAGGAGCTGAGCGAGCACACGGCCAGCGTTCCGGCCGTCATCCACGTGCTCGGAGGAGAAGGGGAAGTGGTGCTCGACGGGACGGCGCACGCGGCGAGCGCGGGCAAGCTGTACTACATGCCGGCCGATCTGCGCCACGCCGTGAAGGCGCAGAGCGAGCTCGTCTTCCTGCTGACGATGTTCCGGACGTGAGACGCGGGGCGGGGGCGGCTGCGCAGCCCGCCCACCCCGCTCTCAGCGAGCGTAGGGTAACCGGATACGGGTGACGTAGTCGGCCGGCTCGGCCCCGTCTGAGCGGCTGAGCTCGTAGATCTCGGTCACGGGGCCCGACGGCGTGTACCCGAGGGCGCCGGCGGCCTCGTGAACGGCCGCCCAGGCGTCGGTCATGTCGTCGTGCGACCCGTGGTGGACCGCCTCAAGGACGTGGTGCAGCGGCAGCCACTCTCCGCGTGCCTCGCCGACAGAGTCGGGCACCGAACCGTCGTCTCTCGGGTGGACGGCGATGCAGACGTCGTAGTCGACGTCCGGCTCCGGCGCCTCGACGTCGTAGAAGCGGGCGGTCATCGGCCCGCTCGTCTCGAGACCGGCCTCCGCCGCGAGCTCGCGAAGCCGGCGCATGCGCGTGCCGATCTCCGCCACGGGCCCCCTCGCGCGCAGCGAGAGCACCGGCTGCGCCGGGACCGGGACGATGTCGACGTCGTAGATCATGGGTGCCTCCAGAGGCGATGTGCCGTGAGCCCAGACTACCCGGCGGCGCGCGCTCTCACGCCACGGAGACCCTGCCGGGAGCCACGCTCACGAGGCCGTCACTCCGGAGTCGTCGTACCAGGTCGTCCACATCCCCCTCGGGCAGCCCGAGCTCGCTCGCCAGCTCGGCCGGCGTCTGCGGGCTCCGGGCCAGCAGGGCGCGGAGGATGAGCGTGCGCTTCTGGCGCCGCGAGCCCTCGAACGCGTCTTGGCGTGTGCGCGGCGAGATACCGGTGGCGCGAGCCGTCAGGACAAGCGCGCCGTAGTCCATGAGGGCGTTGTGCCACTCGCGGCTGCGCCCGCGCGGGAGCGCGACCTCGGCCATCCGCTGCAGCTCGTCGTCGCTCAGGTCGGGCGCCAGGCCGAGCTCGTGAGTCAGCACCCGCCGCACGTTCGCGTCGACCGCCGCGAGATCGTCGTTGTGGGCGAAGACCAGCACCGCCCTGGCCGTGTAGGGCCCGATGCCGGGGAGATCGACGAGTCCGGAAAGCGAGCGCGGCAGCTCAGCGGGCCGGCCCGGCGCGCACCGGGCGACCGCGGCCGCCGCGCAGGCCCGCAGGCGAGCCGCCCGGTTGTTGTAGCCGAGGCCCTGCCAGCGTCGCAACACGTCGGAGAGCGGCGCCGCGGCGAGCGATTCGAGGTCCGGCCAGGCGATGAGCCACTCCGCGAACCGCGGCACGACGCGAGACACCTGTGTCTGCTGGAGCATGACCTCGCTCACGAGGATCGCGTACGGATCGGTGGTGCGGCGCCACGGGAGGTCGCGGGCGTTGTCGGCGTACCAGCCGAGGATCTGCGTCCGCAGGCGGCGGAGTCGCGCGCGAGATGGTGTGGGGAGGGAACGGCTTGCGGAGGGGCGCGCGGACATCATCCGCAGCCTAGCACGGATGTGGCGCGAGGACGCCGGCGCCTCAGCCGGCGTCGTCGACGAGCTTCTCCCACTCCTTGTACTCGCGCTGCAGCTGACCTTCGACGATGCCGCGCTCGTCGAGCAGGCGGTTCAGGACGTCGCGGTCGGCGTAGGTGGCCGGCTCGGCGAGCTCGGCGTCGATCTCGCCGAGCCGCTTCTCGGCGCGCAGGATCGCGGCCTCAGCACCGCGCACACGCGCGCGCCTGCGACGAGACTCCTCGGCGCTCTCTTTGGTCTGGCGGGTCGTGGCGGCGCCCGCGGGGGCGGGCCGGCGGCCGCGGGCGGAGTCGGCTCTCGCGGCGGGCCGGCTGCCGCCGGATGCGCCGCCGGCCGAGCCGCCGGTCGAGCCGCCGGTCGAGCCCCCGGCCGCGCCCTCGACCGCGTCGACGGAGCGGGCGGCCCGAGACTCCCAGTAGCGTCCCGCCGAGAGGTGGTTCAGCAGACCGCCGTCGTGGATCTCGAGGACCCGGGTGGCGACGCGGTCGATGAGGTGCCGGTCGTGCGTGACGAGCAGAATGGTGCCGGTGTAATCCTCGAGCGCGTCGGCGAGCGCTTCGACCGACCCCATGTCGAGGTGGTTGGTGGGCTCGTCGAGGAGCAGGAAGTTGGCGTCGCCGACGAGGAGCGCGAGGAGGCGGAGGCGGCTGCGCTCGCCGCCCGACAGCATGCCGACCTTCTTCTCGACCTCCTCGGGGCCGAACTGGAAGCGTCCGAGGAGCCGCCGCGCCGCCTCTTCGTCGTGGCCGACGAGCGGCAGGACGGTGAGCAGCACGGTGTCGTCCTCGCGCAGCTCGCGCCCCTGCTGCGAGTAGTACGCGGCGCGCACGTTGTGGCCGAGGTGGGCGGCGCCGTCGGGCAGGCTCCTGAGGCCGGCGACCGTCTCGACCAGCGTGGTCTTGCCGGAGCCGTTCGGCCCCAGCAGAGCGACCTTCTCGCCGCGCTCGAGCACGACGTCGACGTCGCGCACCAGCGTGTGGACGCCGGCGGGGTCGTCGGCCGAGCCGACGCCGACGGCCGGCGTCTTCATCTCCAGGACCACGCGGGCCGACGGCTTGGGCTGAGGGAGCCCCAGCTTGAAGTTGCGCTTCTGGCGCGGCGGTTCGCGAAGCCCCGCCTTGATGCGCTCCATCTGCGTGAGCTTGGCCTTCGCCTGTTTGGCCTTGTCCTTCTTCGCGTGGAAGCGGTCGTAAAAGCGCTGCAGCTGTTCGATCTTCTCGAGGTCCTGCTCATACTCGCGGCGCATCAGGTCGAGGCGAGCCGCGCTCTCGCGAAGGTAGGTGGCGAAGTCGCCGCCCTGCGTCTCCACGTGCTCGTGCTCGACGGCCAGCACTCTGCGTCCGACCTTCTCCAGCAGCCGGCGGTCGTGGGTGACGAGGATGAAGGCCCGCGGGTACTCGCCGAGGAAGCCCTCGAGCCACTCCACGGAGTCGATGTCGAGGTGGTTCGTCGGCTCGTCCAGGAGCAGCAGGTCCGCGTCGGCCAGGAGCGCCCGCGCCAGGGTGACCCGGGTGAGCTCGCCTCCGGAGAGCGAGAGGAGTCCGCGGTCCAGCATGTGCTCGGGAAGGCCGAGGCCCTCGACGACGCCGCTCAAGCGGTCGCGGTAGCCGTAGCCGCCGGCCGCCTCGAAGCGGCGCTGCAGCTGCTGGTACGTCTTCATGGTGTCGCGCAGTTCGGGGCTGTGCTCCGCGAGGCCGGAGAGCCTCTCCTCCGTCTCCCGCAAGGCCGCCTCGAGCCCCACCGCCTCACCGAACGCGTCGAGCAGGTAGTCGCGCACGGGGCGGTCACGCTCGAGCTCCGGGGTCTGTTCATGAAGCCAGACGCGCCTGCCGCGTGCTCGCGCGATGGACCCCGAGTCCGGCTGTTCGTCTGCGGAGATCATGCGCAGGAGCGTGGTCTTGCCCGTGCCGTTGCGACCGACGAGAACGGCGTGGTCGTGCGCGTCGACGGTGAAGGTCACCGTGGTGAAGAGGCGCTGTCCCGCGAAGGACTTCTCTACGTTGTTGAAGGTGACGATGCTCATGCAGTGAGGACCCGCGAGTGCAGGCGTGAGGGGACGGGAGCGGCAGGATACCACCGCTCCACCGCGACCGCCAGCGTGCGCGCCGCGCCGAACGGCTGCTACGCTTGGCGTATCACCGGCCACCAGAGAGGGGCCCGGTCGCCATGACCGACGCGGCGTCATCCGACATCCTGATCGGCCCGCGCACGACGGTGCTCGCGCTTGTGAGCGCCTATCCGTTCATCGAGCCGTACCTGCTGCGGCGCGGCGCCGGCTTCGCGCCCCTCGACCGTCCGCTCGCCCGTTCGCGGTGGGCGCGCGTCACCACGCTGCGTGACGTCGCCGCGCACGGGGAGGTGACCTGCCCGCGGCTGGTCAGGGAGGTCGCCGCGGAGGTCGCGCTCGGCACCGGGCGACCGGCGCGGGTCGCGCCGGCTTCTCGCGAGCTCGCGAGCGACGATGGCCGGCTCCGCGAGTTGCACGCGATCGTCGCCGCCCTCGAAGCCGGTGGGTCGCTGCCGGAGCTCGCGAAGCGCTGGAAGGCGGCCAGCGACGGCCTCGACCCGTCGGAGTCGGCGGCTCTCGACAAGGCGCTCTCTGCCGCGGCCGCCTCGGCGGCGCGCGCCGGCGATCTCGGGGCGTTCTCCGCCGCGGGCCCGCGGGACGGGTCCGCGGTGGCGGCCGTGCCCGACGGGCACCCGCTGGATACGCTTCACCGGGAGGCCGACTTGATCCGGCGGCTCTGCGCGGACCTCGAGGCGGCGCTGGACCGCCTCGGCGGCTCGCCTCCCCGGCGACGCTGGCGGCGCGAGCGCCCCCTCGTGGCGCGTCTCGTCGATCGCCTCGGAGGCGTCGAGGCGCGCTTCCGGCGGTTGCAGCAGGCGTGGTTCCCGGCGCTGGCCGTCCACGGCGTCGACGGGCCGCGGGTGCTGCTCACGCAACCTCAGGCGGATGCGCTCGAGCTGCTGCGCCGCGTGCATCTGGCGGTGGCAGGCGACGACACGGCGTCGGTCGCCGAAGGCGGAGCGCGCCTCGTGACATCGCTGGGCGGATTGCTGGCCCAGGACGAGCGGGTCGTGGAGCCGCTGGCGCAGCGGCACTTCTCGCGTGGGGACTGGGCCGCCGTACGGGAGCTCGAGGACGGCGTGGAGTGGCGCCTGGTCGCGCCGCCTCCCGCGTGGCCCCGCGCCTGACGGGCCGCCGGGCGCGCTTGATGAGTCGCGGCTGAGGGCACATAGCCGGCATGGATGGATCGGCTTTCACGTGGGGCGACCCGCTTCGGCTGCAGATGGCCGCCGAGGGCCGGCGCATCGTCGATGCCGCGCG
>CAYTRM010000137.1:0-7249 GCA_964440225.1 uncultured Thermoleophilia bacterium
TGCGTGCGCGTGCCCGTGTTCGGCGCGCACAGCGAGGCGGTCAACATCCAGACGAAGCGCAAGCTGAGCGCCGGCGAGGCGCGAGCCCTGCTCGCGGCCGCCCCGGGCGTCGAGGTCGTCGACGACCCGGCAGAGCTGCGGTACCCCATGCCGCTGCCCGCCGAGGGCGAAGACCCCGTCTACGTCGGCCGCATCCGCGAGGACGCGACGATCGACAACGGACTCGACCTGTGGGTCGTCTCCGACAACCTGCGCAAGGGCGCGGCGCTCAACGCGGTGCAGATCGCGGAGGAGCTCGTGACCCGGGGTCTGCTCTGAGCCGGCGCGGGTATACTCAGCGATCATCACTTCCCCGAGCGAGGAACCACCCATGACTGAACCGACCAGCGAGACGGGCGCCGACATGCTCGACGTCGTCATCGTCGGCGCCGGCCCCGCGGGCCTGACGGCCGGCATCTACTGCAGCCGCGGCCGTCTCAAGACGGCCATACTCGAGCGCAACATGGCCGGCGGCCAGATCGCGATGACGGAGCTGGTCGAGAACTACCCCGGCTTCCCCGAGGGCGTGTCCGGGTTCGACCTCGCGACGAAGATGAAGGATCAGGCCGTCCAGTTCGGCGCCGACCTGCGCGAGATCGAGTCGGTGAGCGCCCTGCTCCCCCAGCCCAACGGCTGCTACGTCATCGTCACCGACCGCGGCGAGATCAAGACGCGCAGCGTGATCCTCGCGCCCGGCGTCGAGCCGCGGCGCTCCGGGATCCCCGGTGAGGCCGAGTTCATCGGCCGTGGCGTCAGCTGGTGCGCCACCTGCGACGGCGCCCTCTACAGGGGCAAGACCGTCGCCGTCATCGGCGGCGGCGACTCCGCGGTCGAAGAAGGCCTCTTTCTCACCAAGTTCGCCGAGAAGGTGTACCTGGTCCACCGGCGCGACGAGCTGCGCGCCGCGCCGATCGCTCAGGAGCGCGCGTTCGCCAACCCCACCTTCGAGTTCGTCTGGGACTCCATCCCCAAGCGCATCGACGGCGTCGACATGGTCGAGGCCCTCGAGGTCGAGAACGTCAAGACGGGCGAGGGGCGCTCGCTGCCCGTCAACGGTGTCTTCATGTACATCGGCCAGCTCCCCAACACGGACTGGCTCAAGGGCACGGTGGAGCTCGACGACCACGGGTACATCGTCACAGACGCGCTGCTGCAGACGAAGCTGCCGGGGGTGTTCGCGTGCGGCGACGCCCACGCCAACCCGCTCAAGCAGATCGCGATGGCGGTAGGTGAGGGCGCGCTGGCCGCGGTGCACATCGAGCGCTACCTGGACGGACTTGACTGCCCCGCCCCCGAGGCGGAAGTCGCGAACGGCGACAAGCCGCCCGCGGCCGGCACGCAACGCTGACTGGAGGACGTACGTGGACGCTGTCACACAGGACGACTTCGAGGCTGAGGTCATCAGGACGCCCGGCAAGGTCCTCGTCGACTTCTGGGCCGAGTGGTGCGGCCCGTGTCGCATGATCGGCCCCGTGCTCGAAGAGATGGCCGGCGACTACCCCGCCGTCAAGTTCGTGAAGCTCAACGTCGACGAGGCGCCGGCGGTTGCACAGCAGTTCAGCGTCATGAACATCCCGACGATCCTCGCGTTCGAGGGCGGCGAGGTGAAGCAGCGCATCGTCGGCGCCATGCCCAAGGCCAAGCTCGTCGAAGAGCTCGACGCCTTTCTGGGCTGAGCCCGCACGGGGCGCGCCTTCGGGGGAGAGTCGACGCGGCAACCACTGCTTGGGCGGCGCGTCGGCAGAGGCACGCGTCCGCGTCTTGCGCGTGCCACGAGACCGCCCCGGAATCTGGTGTGACCACGGCGACGCACTCGCCGTCGCCACGGCCTGCATCATCGGGCCGTCTCGCGACGACGTGGCGGCGTCGCCGGATGTCGCAGCCGAGGCGCCGCACGGCGTCTCCACCGCGTGGCTCTCTATCTCGTGACCCTAGGGCAGGGGCCGGCAGGAGATCCGCTCGTGGTGCCGGCAGGAGATCCGCTCGTGGTGCCGGCAGCGGAGTCACCGTGGATCCATCACAGGTGTGCGCCGCGAAAGGACTGCTTGGCGCGATTCGGGAGCCAGACCGGCCAAACCGCAGGCGTAGCCGGGCGGCCGATTGCCAACCCTCCGGCCGATCACCGGCCTCCCAGTCGAACGCCAGACGGACTACCATCCACCGGAGATGAAGAAGACTCCCGACATCGTCCCCGTCACCGACTTCCGCAGGCACGCCGCCCGGCTGATTCGCGACACCGTAGCCTCAGACATACCGGTCTTCATCACCCAGTGCGGCTACGTGACCGCTGTGGTCATCTCGCGAGAGCGGTACTCCGAACTCCTCCATCGATCGGACCTTCTTGAAGAGGCCATGAGAGTGGGTGACGGGCAGGACGCTGCCGAACTCGATCGGGCCACCGTCGAGCGAGCCGCCGCCGAGCGAGAGAAGGTCGAGCGCAGACGGAGAGGCGACCTCGCGATGACACGCTTCGGCCTCACCGACATCGAGACCGCCGAATTCCTGGAGAGTGAGGGCATGGGGCTCGACGCCTTTCGGGGCTGAGCCCGCGCCGGGCGCTCCGCCCGGCGGGCGTCAGTAGGGCAGCCCGGCGGCCTCGCAGAGCTCGGCCATGCTCACAGCCTTGAGGTTCTTCTTCTCGAGGCCCTTGAGGATCGCGGGCAGGGCCTCGGCGCTGTTCCACTGCGTGTGGAACACGATGATCGCGCCGGGTCTGGCCGCGGCCAGCGCGTTGGCCGTCACCTGCCGCGAACTCGAACCGCTCCAGTCGCCGGTGTCGCCGGTCCACTGCACGACGTACAGGTAGCCGGCCTCGCCGGCGGCCTTGACCGTCGCGTCGGTGTACGACCCGTACGGCGGGCGGAAGAACGGCTGGGGGATCGCCCGGCAGGCCTTCCACCAGGCGTCGGAGTTCGCGTCCAGCTGCCTGATCGCCTCGGTGTGCGAGATGGCGCCGAAGTCCGGGTGGTCGTAGCTGTGGTTGGCGATGGTGTGTCCCTGCTCGACGGCCAGCCGCGCCATCTCCGGGTAGCGGTCGACGCTGACGCCGGTGCAGAAGAACGTGCCCTTGGCGCCGCGCGCGTGGAGCGTGTTCATCATGTTGCGCCAGGCGTACCCCGAGCCGCCGTCGAACGTGAGCGCGACCATGCGCCCGGCCTCCGGCAGGTCGGTGATCACGCGAGCCTTGACGGGCCTGTCGCACGCGATCGCGGCGCGCTGCTCGGCGACGTTGCCGGCGGCGTCCCGGGCACGCACGCGCAGCCAGTACGTGCCCGGCCCCAGCGGCTCGCCCTCGGCCGTGCGGGCCTTCCAGGTGAGCGAGACTGGTCCAGACGGCGCCTGGGGCTCGCCGTGCTCGCCGACCGGCTTGTCCAGCGCGTCGACGACAGCCCACTCGACCGTCACGCCCTCCTCGCCGGGCTCCACCGCGAACAAGAGCCGCACATCGCCGACGCCGTCGATCCGGTCGGGCGCCGCCTTCACGGCGCCGACCTCGGGCGGGGTCGTGTCGATCCGCACCTCGACGCTCCCCGTGACGTCGGTCGAGCCGATCGGCCTCACGTCGACGGTGCGCACGCCGTCGCCGCTGTGGTCGGCCGGCGCCGGCACGCGCGCGACTCTGCCCTCTCGCCAGGCGCCGCCGTCGAGCCGCCACCCCGCAGCGATGACCTCCCCCTCGGGGTCGCGAAAGCGGAGCGTGACCGGCTCCGCGTGCCAGGCGCCGTCGGCGCCGGACACGCGCACCGGTCCCTCGTCGCCGGCGGCGCTCGACGCGCCGGCGCCCCCCCCGGGCCACAGCAGGCCGAGGTGACCGAACCACGGGCCGATGACGGCGACGAGCGCGACGACGACGAGCGCCGCGGCGACCGCGGCGAGCCGGCGCCGGCGACGGCGCCGGCGGCGCAGCGCCTCACGGCGCTCCGCGAACCGCGACGGCGCGGTGCTCAAGGGCGCTCGAGCCGCAGACCGGCGACGTCGTAGCTGAAGCTGACGGTCCGGTCGGCGAAGACGACGTCCATGGTCGCCTGCACGTCCACGGGGAGCGCCCCGAACCGGTCGCGGATGAGGTCGGCCTTGGGAGCCGGCACGGCGCCGGCCTGGAGCCAGTAGTCGAGGTCGGTCGTGCGCCGCAGGCGACCGTGGCGGCTCACGACGAGCCCGGCACGCTCGACGATCGCGTCGAGCTCCTCCACTCGGTAATGGCGGCGGTGCGCCGGCTCCCGCAAACGGGCGAGCTCGTTGAACGCCTTGTCGGTCGCCGCATCGACCACCGGGTCGAGCAGCACGATGCGGCCGGCGGCGGCGAGCACGCGGAGGAGCTCCGCCAGCGCCGCCGCCGGTTCGGGCAGCCGGTGGAAGGCGTTGCGACACACGATGAGGCCGAAGGAGCCGTCCTTGTACGGCAGCGCGTACAGATCGACGAGGGTGAAGGCGACGTTGATGAGGCCGAGCTCCTCGGCGAGCCGGCGACCCTCGTCGAGGACGTCCGGCAGCTCGTCGGCCGCCTCGACCGACGCAACGTCCGGCGCCACGGCGAACCCGGCGATACCCGCGCCGGCCGCATAGTCGAGCACGGCGTCGTCGGGCGCCGGGCGGGCAAGGTCGATCAGCAGGTCCAGCGATGCGTCACGCATCTGTTGCACAGCGTCTCCCTTCGTCGCCGGCGCCCGGCCCGAACGGGCCGGTCAGCCGTAGGTGACGGTGAAGATGGTACCCGTCACGGACAGACCGATGCCGACCTCGTGGCCGTCGACGCGAGCCGTCTCGCGATGCTCGCCGCCGGACGCGCCCAGGGCGAACTCGCTGGCCAGGGTCTCGGCCATGATCGCCGGGCGGTGACGCTCGGCCGGCGAGCGCAGCTCCTCCGGCAGGGCGAGCGTCAGGCTGATCGTGTCCTCGATGCGTAAATCGGCAGCTTTGCGCGCGAGCTGAACCGCGTGGATGAGCTCGCGCGCCAGTCCCTCCTCGCGCAGCTCGTCGTCGACCTCGGTCGCGAGCGCCACCACGCGGCCGGCCTCGCTCTCGACCCGGTAGCCGTCCGGCGAGCCGGTCTCGACGAGGAGCTCGTCCGCGGCGAGACGAAGCTCGCCGTCGGCGAGCGTCAGCGCCACCGACCCGCTCGCGTGGAGCTCGGCGACCAGGGCGGCGGCGTCCGCCTGCTTGAGCGCCGCCTGCAGCGCGCCGAGCCGCTTGCCGAGCTTGGGGCCGAGCACCTTGAGGTTCGGTTTGACGACGTAGGCGACCAGCTCGCCCTCGCCCCCGGCCACACGCAGGTCCTTGACGTTGAGCTCGTCGAGGACGACGTCGCGAAGGCGCTCGACGGCGCGCGCCTCCGCCTCCGGCAGGGCGACGACGACCGCGGCGAGCGGCTGGCGAGTCTTGACCGCCGCGGCGTTGCGCGCGGCGCGGCCCATCTCGACCACGCGCCGCGCGGCGGCCATGTCGAACGACACGCCGGCGTCGACGGCCTGCTCGTCGGCCACCGGCCAGGCGCACAGGTGCACGCTCTCGGGAGCCGCGTCGTCCACCGAGCGCACCAGGTTCTGGTAGAGCTCCTCGGCGACGAACGGCGTGAACGGCGCGAGGAGCTTGGCGACCGTGACGAGCGCCTCGTGCAGCGTGTGGTAGGCGGCGAGCTTGTCGGCGTCGCTCTCCGACTTCCAGAAGCGGCGCCGGCTGCGGCGCACGTACCAGTTGCTGAGGTCGTCGACGAACTCCTGGATGCGCCGCGCCGTGCCGGTGGCGTCGTACGCCTCGAGCCCGGCGGTGACGTCCTGGACGAGCGTGGCGAGCTCGCCGGCGAGCCAGCGGTCGAGCAATGACCGTTCCGCCAGTGGTGACTCCGTCGCGCTGGGGTCGAACCGGTCGATGTTGGCGTACAGCGTGAAGAAGCTGTACGTGTTCCACAGCGTGAGCAGGAACTTGCGCACGACCTCGTCGACCATCTCGGCACTGAAGCGTCTGGGGCTCCACGGCTGCTGGCTGCTGAACATGAACCAGCGGAACGCGTCCGCGCCCTGGCGGTCGAGGATGTCGTCGGGCCGCACGACGTTGCCCTTGCTCTTGCTCATCTTCTGGCCCTCGCCGTCGAGGATGTGCCCCAGGCAGAGGACGCGCTTGTACGAGCTGCGGCCCTCGATGAGGGTGGCGATGGCGAGCAGGCTGTAGAACCAGCCGCGGGTCTGGTCGATGGCCTCGGCGATGAAGTCGGCGGGGAACCGCTCCGCGAACGTCTCCTCATTCTCGAAGGGGTAGTGCCACTGGGCGAACGGCATGGAGCCGGAGTCGAACCAGGCGTCGATGACCTCGGGCGCGCGGCGCATCTCGCCGCCGCACTCAGGGCAGGCGAGGACGACGTCGTCGACGTAGGGCCGGTGGAGTTCCAGATCCTCCGGAACGGGACCGGCCGCCATCTCCTTGAGCTCGGCGACCGAGCCGACGCAGTGCGTGTGCCCCTGCTCGCACTGCCAGATGGGCAGGGGCGTGCCCCAGTAGCGGTCGCGGCTGAGCGCCCAGTCGACGTTGCCGGCCAGCCACTCGCCAAAGCGCCCCGTCTTGATGTGCTCCGGGTGCCAGACGACGTCGTCGTTGGCGGCGATGAGCTGGTCCTTGATCGCCGTGGTGCGGATGTACCAGGTAGCCTTGGCGTAGTACAGCAGCGGCGTGTCGCAGCGCCAGCAGAAGGGGTAGCTGTGCTCGTAGGGCTCGACGCCGAGCAGGAGGCCGCGCTCCTTGAGCTCGTGCGTGATGGCCGGGTCGGCGTCCTTGACGAAGACGCCGGCCCACGGCGTGACCTCGGCGATGAACCTGCCCTCGAGGTCGACGGCGTTCACGACCGGCAGGTCGTTCTCCGTGCTCACGCGCATGTCGTCCTCGCCGAACGCCGGGGCGATGTGCACGATGCCGGTGCCGTCGGTGGTGGTCACGTAGTCGCCGCTGATGACGTAGTGGGCCCGCTTGTCGGGCTCCATGTAGTCGAACGGCGGCTCGTAGTCGAGGCCGAGAAGCTCGGCGCCGGAGAACTCGCGCAGCACCTCGGCCTGCTTGCCGAGGACCTTCTCGACCAGGTCGCGGGCCAGGATGAAGCGCTCGCCGCGGCTCTCCACGAGCGCGTAGGTGACGTCGGGGTGCACCGCGGCCGCGACGTTGCTGATGAGCGTCCACGGCGTGGTGGTCCAGACGGCGAGCGAGACGGGCCTGGGCTCGCCGT
>CAYTRM010000138.1:0-7248 GCA_964440225.1 uncultured Thermoleophilia bacterium
ATTCGTGCTCGCCCGAGAAGGCGACAATGGCCTTGTGGGGGCTCTTGCGCTCGTCGAGATAGGCGCTGATGGCGTGGAAGTACTGGATGGCGCGCTCGATGCCGCTGGTCACCACCATCGCTCGTGCCTTGCCGCCGATCTTGTTCAGCGCCAGCACCTGCGCGTGGAAGTGGTCGGCCATGATCTCAGCCTTCAGGCGTATCGCGTGCTCGTGGCTCTCCACGTACTTGCGCAGCTTCTTCTGCGCGCGCTTGGTATCAAACTCGGGGTCGTCCTCAACCTTCTTGACGAGCTTGTAGTAGCTCTCCACAGGGGTGTAGCTGCGCAGCACATCGAGGATGAAGCCCTCCTGTGTGGCCTGCTTCATGGTGTAGCTATGGAACGGCCGGTGCTTAACCTGACCGCCCTCGTCGAAGGGCTCGCCGAAGATCTCGAGGGTCTTGTTCTTGGGCGTCGCAGTGAATGCGAAGTAGCTGGCGGTGGGCAGGAGCTTGCGTGCCTCCATGATGCGGTTGATCTGGTCCTCGAAGGTCTCCTCCGAGGCGGCAGCGCCGCTCTGCCCGAGGGCCGTGGCCATAGCCGCCGAGGTCTTGCCGCCTTGGCTGGAGTGGGCCTCGTCGATGATGATCGCGAAGTGGCGCCCGCGGTGCTCGGAGCCGATCTCGTCGAGGATGAAGGGGAACTTCTGCACGGTCGAGATGATGATCTTCTTGCCGGCCTCGATGAACGTGCGCAGGTCTCCGGAACGATCGGCATGACCGACGGTCGAGCCGACCTGCGCGAACTGCTTGATCGTGTCCTTGATCTGCTTGTCCAGGATGCGACGGTCGGTGACGACGATGATCGAGTCGAAGATGTCGGCGTCGCTCTTGCGCAGGCCGATGAGCTGGTGCGCGAGCCAGGCAATGGAGTTCGACTTGCCGCTGCCGGCCGAGTGCTCGATCAGGTAGCGCCTACCGGCGCCCTGCTTGCCCGCATCGGCGAGCAGCTTGCGGACCACGTCGAGCTGGTGGTAGCGCGGGTAGATCTGCTCTCGCTTCTTCTTGCCGGTCTTCTCGTCCTTGGTCTCGACGATCTGCGCGTAGTTCTCGAGGATGTCGGTGAGCCCGGCAGGCGTGAGCACGCGCCTCCACAAGTAGTCGGTCATCAGGCCGTCGGGGTTCGGCGGGTTGCCCGCGCCATCGTTGTAGCCGAGGTCGAACGGCAGGAACCAGGACGCCTTGCCCTTCAGATGCGTGCACATCTGCACGCGCTTGTCGTCGAGAGCGAAGTGGACGACGCAGCGGCCGAACTCGAAGAGGCGCTCGCGGGGATCGCGGTCACGCTTGTACTGCTGCACCGCGTCGTCCACGGTCTGCTTCGTCAGGTTGTTCTTGAGCTCGAAGGTGGAGACAGGCAGCCCGTTGATGAACGTGCCCATGTCCAGCGCGAGCTGCGTCTCATCACGGCTGTAGCGCAGTTGGCGTGTGACGCTGAAGCGGTTGCACGCAAAGCGCTCGGCCGCCGCCGGATTGTCCGGCGAGGGCGTGCCGTAGAACAGGTCGATGTGATGCGGGCCGTGCTTGATACCGTGGCGCAGGACGTCGATCACGCCGCGCTTGCTGATCTCACCCTGCAGACGGGCCAGGAACTGGCGGCGAGTCGGCCCGTCGGTGCCGAGAGACAGCGCCTCCACGAGCGGTTCCTGAGTGGCAAGGATGAAGCCGCGCAACTGCACGAGGTCCACGCAGTACTCACGGTCGTAGTGAGATGCGTCTCCCAGAATCCAACCGGTCCCGCCGGCGACCGGCCCCGAAGTCTCGGTCGCGACATACTCCGGCGAGAGCACATCGGTGCGCCCGGTCATCGCTCTGACGATGAGTCCTTCGAGGCCCTTCTCGCTGGTGTCGGTGATCATCTGAGGCCCCCCATCAAATAGCCATCAAAAAGGGATGGCTGGGTGCAGTCGCCTCCAAACCGGCGAATTGCAGGAGAAACAGCCCCGGGAGCAGAGCCAGGGCGACAGCACGCGGTGTTGCCGCACCGCATCCATCAAGAAGCAGGCTCACCCCGATGCCGCCCAGAATGGCACGTAGCGCATGAACTTGCGCCCAGCCTCCGGATCGTACGGCACGACCAGCCCGGCCTCCAAAGCCTCGCGGATCAACCGTGAGGCCGTCGCGCTGTTCTTGCGCTCGATCCCGAAGCGCTCTCGAACCGATGCATTCGTCGTGCGCTCCTGACTCACGTAGCGGAGACATGCGTGCAGATACACCGCTCGCACACGGTCCGCCCTGTCCATCTTGAGAAGCGGCCTGTGAGCGAACAGGATCACGCGCGTGTACTCCTCCCCGATCTGGATCAGCGGAGCCGGAAGCTGGAAGGCCTCGATCTGGAAGGCGATCTTGTCCCAGCCACTGCCTCGCTCCTCGCAGATCCCGATGCGGCGCATGAGCGACGCCAGCGACTCGTTGCGTGACTTCGGCGGAGCGTCCAGGAAGCGTTGCGCATCCACCAGCGGCGCGCCGGGGTTGGTGATCTCGAGACGGTCGGAGAAGACTTCGACCAAAGGACCCGCACCGGCGACGAAGAGGTCCTGATGAATGAGCATGTTGGCGACGAGCTCGCGAACGGCGGTCTCCGGGAACATGGCGACCGCATGACGCAGCGCCTGCCCCAGGACCTCATTTGACGGCAGCAGACCGTTGATGAAGGCGACGAGGCCTTCGAACCCGGCGGCGTAGCCCCTTGCGCCCTCCTGCTCCCTGATCGTGTTGACTCGGCTCGTACCTTCATACTCCACGACGCGAACCGCCTTGCGCTGGAGGCTGGGGAAGTCGGCGAAACGCTTTGCGAACAGGAGTGCGCCCAGACTCAGGACGTTCCAACCGCCCGCCGCACAGCGGTCGATCAGCCCGTCACCGGCGAGAGAAGACAAGATGCCGGTACGGTTCTCGGGCAGCGGTAGCTGCATGAGGTCGAAGTACGCAGGGTAGTCGAGGAGCCGCAGCACGTCCTCGTCGGGCACGTGCTCCACCGCGACTGTCTTCTCGAACGGGGCGTGCTCGAACACCCGCCAAAGTGCCCGCTCCTTCTCCGGGTGTTCCTTCAGCTTCTTCTTGTAAGAACCAACGCGGATGAACTCTTGGTCCCGGAAGCGGACGGGCTGCTGTGGGGCGCGCGGGACTTCCAGCAGCACGACCGGCTGTCCGCCGGCTGTCATCTCGAAGAAGCGAGCGTCCAGCTTAGGCGTGAGCGAGCGCAACAGCCAGTTCTCCAACTCCTCGTTCCCGACCTTCACCGTGCTCGGCGTGAAGCTGGTACCGACGATGGCGTGGTCGTCGTCGGCAACGCCCCAGACGACGTACGCATACGGCTTGCCGAGTAGCGCGGCGGAGTTCGACAGGGCCGACACGTACTCGCCGATCTGTGCCGGCTCGGCGTCATTGCGCTTGAACTCGACCCATTCGGTCTCGTGCGGCAGAGCACGCAACTGCCGGACGAGACCCTCCAGGTACTCCGGTGTGCGCTGTCCGCTCAAGCGAGAGCTTCTTCGCCGACTGCGCCCGGGTCCCCACAATCACGCTCCGCTTGCGCCTCTTCCAGGAGTTCGACATCGCCACCGATGTCCGTCTCCTCCTCATCATGAAGTCTGGCCGCGGCTTCCCGCACGTCGAGCTTACCGGTCACAACGTCGGCCACAAGGCGTGTTTGGTACTCGTTGAGGAGTTCAATCTCGCGTTCGAGGCGAGAGATGGCACTGTGAATATCGGCGGTCTCTCTCTGGACGAAATGGACAATTCTTCTCTGTTCTTCAGCTGGCGGCTGGATGATCGGGAGCCGGAAAAACTGATCCGGATACAGGCGGAGGCGCGACGGCTGCAGGCCAGTCGAACGGCAGATGATGTTGGAGATGTACGTTCTTGTACGGAGAAGGCTCTCCGTGTACTCGCCGATCGAATCTCCGGGCTTGGTGGGCCGGTAGACGGCATACGCGGGACTGACGATTCCGGCGCGTTTGGATACTCCCAGCGCGCCCGCCCATGCCCACATCGTATTCACGACCAGGTCATCGGGCTGACAGAGCTTGTGGCCCACGTACGACGCCGCCTTGAACATCGTGACGTTCTTCTGACTGCGCGGGGTGACGCCTGTTAGGTGAGACACCGACAGCAGCTCCTCGGTACCGTCGATTGATCGCTCGTCAACTTCGCGGAAGAGATACTTCGCCCGCCGCACTTCCCAGTGCTGCGGGATGTCACCGAGCCAGGAAATGCCGGATGGCTTGAACGGAATAGACCCGTCGAGGCCACGAGCGACGGCGCGGTGGACTACGGCCTGCTTCTGCTCTTCAAGGAGTCTGATGAGCCTTCGCTTGGCGTGGACGTAGCGGCGGACCCGCCCATCGACATGGTTGAGGTAGCGCACGATGGCCGTTCGCTCCATCAGGGCCGGGAGACAAACCCGCATCCCACCCAGGAACGTCCAGTCAGCGCGAGGCATCTTCGCCCCGAACGTCGAGGCACTCACTTCGTCGATTATGTTCTTCGAGCGAAGCAGCTGCTCCAAGTAGGGGGCTGTGGCTGTGCTGGCGGGGGGGCGAAGAACCAGGAACTCACCGACGCACACCCCGTCACTTGCTGGGCGCGCGACCTTTGCGAGATACGGGCGCAGCTTGCCGAAGAGAATGTCTCCTGCTCGAAAACGCTTGACCTGGCTGTCGAACACCACGTCGGCATCCGCGCGCCTGATGCGACCGGTCCAGCTCTCGACGTGTTCAAGAGCCACATACAGATCGCTGTCCTGCCGCTCGGCCTCAGACTCAACAGCGTTCCTCACAAGGGACTTGAGCCGTGGAATCTCCCAGTGCTGCGGCACGCTTCCGAGCCACGGCAACCGGGAGTGCCTATATGACGGGTACGGCCTCAGTCCGGCGCTCATACCTCGAGCACCTGCCGGAACCAGAGAATCGAAGCTTCGCCGTCCATGCGCGTGACCTGGTCAACGCTGCGCGCATGGCGAATGCCGTTGCGAAGTTGGGCGAGCTGGCCGAATCTCGTTGCGAGCACCTCCTTGCTCACGAATCGCGCGTCGAAAGCAGCCCATAGCGCCTTGCTCGTGACCACGTCCTGGAGATCTCGAAGGTCGCAGTACTCGAGCTTGCCGATGAGAGTCTGGTAGTGCTCCATATCGAGCGCAGGGTTCTTGCGCGCCGCCGCCTGGATGCGATCCTCGACGTTCCCTTGGACATGCTGCGGCAGCCGAGAGGGGTCCCCGCCGAGTGTGTCGGCGATAGCGCAACGAAGTGCCAACTCAACCTTCTCGATCTGCGCATCGAGCTCGCGCATCGGAACTGTAAGGTCAAGACGCTCCTTGACAAGCAGGTTTTCAATCGCGTCCTGGATGGTTCGCTGTCGCTCGGCGAGGAACTCCTCGAAGTCGGCGGGCGTGAACGGGTCTCGCAGGAGGAGGTCGAGCGCCAGCGGCGAGATGAAGTGTGACTCCAGCGTGGCCTGCACGGCACTCTGGCCGCTCTCCTCGATCAGCTGCGGGAGGTAGGCGTTCGGAAGATGGTCACTGATCACCTTGCGGTTCGTGTCCGCGGTAAGCGGCGTCCGATTGAGTATCGAGTCGATCAGCGCGCCCAACCCCTCCGCGTTGCCCCATGACTTGGGCACGATGTGGTGGTCATCGAGGTCGCCGTACTGAGGCACGCCTCCCGTCATCCAGTCGCGAGCACCACCGATGACGAGCAGGTTGAAGATGCCGTTGTAGACGGAGCTCCCACGCTTGGTCTCCTTGCGAAGATCAAGCGTACGGAAGCGGGCTCGGAACTCCTCGAGCAACGCCGGCTCCATGGCGTCGTCGGCGAGCCAAGTCTTCATGTCAGAGAAGTCGCGTGCAGCGGTGGACTCAACCGAACCCGAGTAGCGATTGGTGAAGACACTTGCCCAGTACCAGTGGCGTATCTTTCGCTCGGCGTCAAGCTGACGGCTCGCCGGCAGCGCCCGAGCCAAGGACCTGATCGCGGCAAACGCTGGGAGTATGGAGACATACGGCACGTACCGGGACGAGATGGCACCGAACTCCTGGGGATGACGAAGAACCGCGATGGTCTTCTGCACGGCCTGCACGGCATCGTCCCAAAGCTTCTCGAAACTCGCAGTGTCTGGGATTAGGATCTCTTTGCGCAGCGAGCCGTCCGGCTCTCTGACCGATTTTACCTGTCCGGGCAGCAGATAGTAGAGGTACTTCGGCGAGCAATACCCCTGCTGAAGAATCGACATGACCTGCAGGATGTAGACGTTCATCTTTTCGGTCTCGACGAACTCCAGCCGGGGCGCTGCCTTCCTCCACATGTGCTTGAGTTGCAGGCCTTTGGGCTTCAGCATCGCGTTCAGCAGGTCGAACACGTCGAGCCGGACGCCCTTGCTGTTCACTTGCGTGAAGATGTCGCAGACCTTGTCGAGTGCCAGCTCTCGATCGAGTTCGATGAACGCGACCTGGTACTGCTGCGTGATGCCCTTGAGGTGCTCGCCAAAGCCCTTTGCATTCTCGGCATTCCGAGTTGCGCCTAAGGCCTCGATATCGTCGCCCGCCTCGCTGGCCGTCGTCGCCTTCTCGAGCCAGTACTTCTCGTAGTCCTGAACCCAGTTGGGAAGGTCCCAGTTGCCTTGTCCGACGATAGAGAGTGGGAAGATGTGCTCTCGGAACTGGAGTTCCTGGTTCTTCAGGAGATCCTGGCTCCACTTGGTCCAGTCGTAGTCGATCGCCTCGTCGTAGGCCTCTTCCATGAACTTGTCCACATGGATGTAGTACAGGTAGCGGCTGGCACGACGAGGCAGCGGGATATCGGGTGCGATGAACGCGTAGTACATCGCCGTGAGGCGCTGCTGGCCGTCGAGAACGATGAGTTCCGGGTGGCCGGTGCCGCTGTAGCCATAGACCGGCTCGCACGACAGAGCCTCGAAGGTCTCGTGCTTGCCCTTCCAGAGCAGCAGGCTCCCGATGTAGTAGTCGAGGAAGATGGAGCGCATGAGGTCGCGGATGTCCCACGGCATCCACTCGAACTCGCGCTGGAAGTCGGGAATGGCGTAGCGACCCTCGCGAAGTCGGTCGATCAGGGTCGAGAGACTGACGTGATCTGGCTTCTGGGCGTCCTTCACGGGTTATCTCCTCCGACAATCTCAGAGAGCAGCCCCTCGGTCTCTTCCTCCAGCGCCAGGATGTCGGTGCGTATCTCCTCGAGGCTGCGCAGCGGCTGCGGCT
>CAYTRM010000139.1:0-7197 GCA_964440225.1 uncultured Thermoleophilia bacterium
TGACACCATACTGCAGCGGGGCGATGGTGCAGAGCTGCGCGTCGTGCATGTACTGCGCCTCGTAGGCGAGAATGGTGCGCACGACCTTGAGCGAGTAGTCGCCGACGCAGAGCTCCAGCAGGTCGGCGCCCATCCACTGCTCGTAAGACTGCAGATCCTGGATACGGGTGGCATGGGTCTTCATGCCGGTGCCGTCGCAGGACAGCACGATCTCGTCACCGACGTCGACGCCGGTGAAGCGCGTCGGCGAGGCGTAGATGTCCAGAAGGTGATCGATCTCGTCCTGCTCGAGCGGCGGCACCTTGGCTCTCTTGGCTGCCGCCTCTGACCCCGCTTCGAGATCTGCTCGGATCTCGTCGCGCGTCATGCGTGTGAAGGTGCCGTCGCCCATACGGGTCGGCACCCGGACCTCGTTCGTCACGCTGTCCCTCCTCGTCTCGCCGAATGCTCTCGACGTGCTAACTGACCGGTCAATTAGTCCTTCACTACACAACCCGCGGCCAGGGATGTCAAGCGCCCTCGGCACGCGGCATCGTGGCCAGATACTCCTCGAGCGTGGTCGGGAAGCCGGGCGCCCGCAGGTCGGTGCCGCAAGCCTCCTCGAGCAGCCTGGCGACCATGGCGTACTCGGCGTCGCCTCCATAGCGGGCGCGGCCGCGCACGAACAGCTGCTCGACGGTGCCGGCGATGTCGAGCGGCACGTCGAGCTCGCGGCCCAGGGCCAGCGCCAGGCCCATGTCCTTGAGGCAGAGATCGAAGGAGAAGCCGACGTCGTAGCTCCCGCCAAGGATGGTCGTGCTCTCCGTCTCGAGGATGAAGCTGGATCCCGAGCTGGCGCGGATG
Source organism: uncultured Thermoleophilia bacterium (assembly GCA_964440225.1). Taxonomy (GTDB): domain Bacteria; phylum Actinomycetota; class Thermoleophilia; order UBA2241; family UBA2241; genus CAIXSE01. Next base: position 844 of record CAYTRM010000139.1, read on the forward strand.
ATCTCCCAGGCGAGACGCAGGTCGATGCCGCTGCGCTTGGCCAGCATGAACGCCTCGGCGGACGCGGCGATGTGGATGAAGGCCAGCATGTTCGTGATGACCTTGATGCTCGAGGCCTTGCCGAGGGCGCCGACGTAGAAGACCCTGCCTCCGACCGCGGCGAAGACGTCCTCGTGCCTCGCGAAGACGTCCTCATCGCCGCCGACGAGCACGGTGATGGTGGCCGATTCGGCATTGTGGACGCCGCCCGTGACGGGAGCCTCCAGTGTGGAGACGCCCTTCGCGGCGAGAAGCGCCGCCAGTCGCGCCAGCTCGTGCGGGCTGTTGGTGCTCATCTCGATCCACGTGCCGCCGGGCGCGAATCCGCTCACGAGGCCCCGGGCGCCGGCTACGACCTCGGTGACGGCGGCGATGGAGGGCAGGCAGGTGATCACCGATTCGGACGCGCGCGCTACGGCGGCCGGCGTGTCGGCCCACGAGGCGCCGGCCTCGACGAGGTCCTGGGCCGCCGCCGGGTCCAGGTCGTGCACGGTGACCCCGTGGCCGGCGCGTACCAGATTGCTCGCCAAATGACGGCCGATGTGACCGAGGCCGACGCAGCCCACCCTCACGGTGCGACCCCCTCGGCCGCCGCCGAGGGATCGGCGGGCGCGGCCTCCGGCTCATCGCCGTCGAGAGGCTCCCTGCCGACGTTCTCGCCGTCCCACTCGAAGTTGACCTTATCGGCGCGCAGGATGTGCCAGGTCTCGGTGTGGGCGATGCCCTCGATCTGATCGAGGTCCTCGTTCAGGAACGAGTACAGGCCCTCGTTGTCCGGCAGGTGCGCCTCGATGAGGATGTCGAACGAACCGGTCGTGTAGCCGACATAGGAGACGTTCTCCATGGCCGCGAGATGCGCCCCGACCGCCTTTGCGTAGCCGCGGTTCACGCGGATGCCGACCATGGCGTCGACCGGAAAGCCGATGGCGGCCGGGTTGACCCTCGCCATGGGGAGGATCGCGCCCCTCTTGATGAGCCGATCGACACGGTTGCGGACCGTCGGCTCCGACACGCCGACGGCGCGCGCGATGCTGGCGTACGAGCGCCGCGCGTTGGGACGGAGCAGCCGCATGATGCGACGATCGAGGTCGTCCATCTCGGTCGACCCGAACGGCGCCTGCCCCGCTCTGATCATCTTCTGCCCTTTCGTAGCGATATGAGAAGCTTCCCAGCCAATCTGCCACTATTCACAATGCATTATCGCGCTTCCTCGTTGAGAAGCAACACCGTAGAGTCGTTGGGCGTCGTATACGCAAGCACCGTGTTGACAGGGCCCCGGCGGCGTGCCATTGTGCTGCGGTGATCGCCGGAAACGGCGCCAGGAGTACGCCCGCCGCGGGTCGCGACTGGGCGAGAGGTCTCGGCCAGAGGAGTGAACGGAGATGACGGCGAACACGAGTCGGCTCAGCGACGGCGAGAAGAGCCTCATCGCCGACCAGGCGATGCACCTTCTCGCCACTGTGGGCATGCGCTTCGACGGCTCGAGCGTGCTCCCCCTGCTCGAGGAGCGCGGCGCGCTGGTCGACAAGGCCACCGGCGTCGCGCGCCTGCCCCGGGAGCTCGTGGAGTGGGCCCTCGCGCAGTGCCCGCGCACCGTCCTCATGGCCGGCCTCACCGAGGCCGACGACGTGGTCCTCGGCGAGAACGAGCCCTTCCACTTCGCACCCAGCGGCTGCGTCGCCAAGGCTCTGGACCACCGCACGGGGATCCGCCGCGCCAGCACACTGCAAGACGTACGCGAGTCCACCGCCGTGCTCGACGAGCTCTCCGAGCTCGACCTCATGTGGACGCAGGTGAGCGCGTCGGACGTCCCGCTGGAACAGCGCGAGCTCACCGAGTACTTCACGCTGCTCACAGAGACCAGAAAGCATGTGACCTTCGTCGACTGCCCGCACGAGGTCAACGCGGTCCTCAGCATCTGCGAGGTGCTCGGCGGCGACCTGGAGCGGTTCCGGGAGCGCCCGCGCATCTCCACCGTCGTCACCGCCGCCTCGCCGCTTCAGGTGGACGGCTCGGCCCTCGACATCCACATCGCCCTGGCCCGGCACGGCGTGCCGATCGAGGTGTACTCGATGACCATCGCCGGCGCGACGTCGCCGGTGACGCTGGCGGGCACCGTCGCCCAGGGTCTCGCCGAGTTCCTCGGCATCGCCACGGCGCTGCAGGTCGCGGCGCCCGGAGCCAGGCTCGTCTTCTGCTTCGGGTCGGGCGTGCTCGACATGCTGCGCACCACGTTCTCGATGGGGTGCGTCGAGAGCGCGCTGATGGGCGTCATGGCGACCGAGGTCGGGCACTATCTCGGCGTCCCCACCTTGAATCCCGGCTTGTCGACCGACGCGAAGCACGCGGGGATCCAGAACGGCTACGAGAAGGCGCTGAAGACGGCGACCGTCTGCAGCGCCGGACCCGACATCGTCTCGGGCTGGGGCCTCATCGACTCGCACAACACCATGTACCTGCCGCAGTCTGTGATCGACAACGAGATCGCGGCCATGGCGCGGCGTCTCGCAGCTCCGGTCGAGGTCTCCCCGGCAACGCTGGCGGGCGACTCCATCGCCACGGCCGGCCCGGGCGGGAGCTTCCTCGGCCAGAAGGACACCGCGCGGCGCATCCGCGCCGGCGAGCACTACATGCCGTCCGTCTCGAACCGGCTGTCCTACGACAAGTGGGTCGAGCAAGGCACGACGGAGCTCGACACGGCGTGCGAGAAAGTCGACCTGATCCTGTCCGAGCGCGCTGTGAGCGAGCCCTACCTCGACGGCGACCAGATGGACGCGCTGGCGACCGTGTGTCGCGTGGACGGCGAAGTCGTCGCTCACGCGCGGCGCAGCTAGCCGCGCGGACTCCACACCATTCCCACACCGACCATCGGAGGCAGCATGACCATGAGAATCGGTTACATCGGGCTCGGCAGTCTGGGCCGGCACCTTGCCGACAGCCTCCTGCGCGCCGGCTTCCCCGTCACGGTGTACGACGTCGACAAGAGCTGCGCCGTGGATCTCGTCAAGGCCGGCGCCGTCTGCGTCGACTCGGCCGAGGAGACCGCGCGCGCGTCCGACACGGTCATCACGTGTCTGCCCTCCCCCGAGATCGTCACCGAGACCGTCGCCGGCGAGCACGGCATCCTCAAGGGGCTCGCCGCCGGGGGCACCTGGATCGACATGAGCACCAACGACCTGCATGAGCTGCAGCGCCTCGCGGCGCTGGCGGCGGAGCAGGGCGTGTCGACCCTGGAGTCGCCGGTGACCGGCGGCGTGCATCGCGCCGCCGCCGGCATGATCACCGTCCTCGTCGGCGGCGAAGAAGCCGTGTTCCAGAAGCACCTGCCCGTGTTCGAGACCATGGGGGGCAGGATCTTCTACATCGGAGAGCTGGGCCAGGCCTCGGTGATCAAGGTGATCACCAACATGCTGGCCTTCATCCACCTGGTCGCCGACGGCGAGGCGCTGATGCTGGCCAAGCGCGGCGGCGTCGATCTCAAGCTGGCCTGGGACGTCATCAAGGCCAGCTCGGGCAACAGCTTCGTCCACGAGACGGAGGGTCAGCTCATCCTGAACGGCAGCTACAACATCAACTTCACCATGGATCTGGTGCGCAAGGACCTCTACTTCGCGCACCAGATGGGCCGCGAGTTCGGCGTGCCCCTCGAGCTCGCCGGGCTCACCGAGCAGATCTTCGCCCGCGCCCGCGCCATGTACGGCGGCGGCGCGCAGTCCCCCATGGTGGTCAAGATGCTCGAGGAGGCCGTCGGCACCGACCTGCGCGCCCCCGGCTTCCCGGCCGAGCTGGAGCCCGAGTGACGCGCTCTCCGGCCCGGATTTGGTGGACGCAGCCTCCGACGGCAGATTGTTCGCCTGCGTGGTTGACTTACTGAACATCCGGCCGAATACTCTGGTCTCAGCGCGCCAAGATGCGCATCGTTCCGCGCGTACGCGCCCGTACACCTGCACCGGCAGCATCTAGCGGACCGGGTCCCGCCCGGCACCCGGTCCGGCACAAAAGGAGACAGCGTCCATGGACATCAGCGACTTCGCGATGGGGTTCTTCTCCCTGGAGGGCAAGAACGCCATCGTGACCGGCGGCAACACCGGTCTCGGCAAGGCCTTTGCCCTCGCGCTGGCCAAAGGCGGGGCCAACGTCTTCGCGCCCAGCATCGTTGACGATGACGGCACGACGCGAGACCTGATCGAGGCGGAGGGCGTCAGGTACGAGTTCGCGCAGGTCGACATCACCGAGCCCGGCGCACCGAAGGGCATCGTCGACACCTGTGTCGAGCGGTTCGGCTCACTCGACATCCTCGTCAACAGCGCCGGCATCTGCCCGCTTGCGAGCGTCCTCGACTTCGGCCGGCCCCAGTGGGACGCGACCGTCGCCGTGAACCTCACCGCCGCCTTCGAGATGGCCCACGAGGCCGCCAAGGTCATGATCCCCCAGCGGAGCGGCAAGATCGTCAACATCTGCTCGCTCTTCTCCTTCCTCGGCGGCCAATGGTCGTCGGCGTATGCCGCGACCAAGCACGGCCTGGCCGGCTTCACCAAGGCCTACTGCGACGAGCTCGCCCAGTACAACATCCAGGTCAACGGCATCGCTCCCGGCTACTTCGCGACCGAGATCACCACGCAGACCCGGAGCGACCCGGAGACCAACAAGCGCGTCCTCGACCACATCCCGGCCGCTCGCTGGGGTGACCCCGCGGACCTGATGGGCGCGGCCGTCTTTCTGGCAAGCCGCGCGTCCGACTACGTCAACGGCCACATCCTGGTCGTCGACGGCGGCTACCTCGTCCGCTAGGGCGCGAGAGACGGGAGCGATCTGATGGCGGGCAAGTACCTGATCGGCATCGACGGCGGCACGCAGAGCTCCAAGGTCGTCGTCTACGACATCGAGGGCAACGTGGTCTGCGAGGCCAGGCGGACCCTTCTTCCCATGGAACACCCCGAGCCGGGGTACGCCGTGCACCCGGACGACGACCTGTGGGAGTCCATCGTCGCGGCCAGCCGCGAAGCGATGACGAAGTTCCCCGGCGACCCCGCGGACATCCTCGGCGTAGGCCTGTGCACCATCCGCTGCTGCAAGGCCTTCCTCAAGGCCGACGGCTCGCTGCTCGAGCCGGTCATGAGCTGGATGGACACCCGCGCCTACCAGCCGTGGATCCCGGATGATCCCGAGCTCGCCTACGTCACTACCTCGTCCGGCTACATGACGCACCGGTTCACCGGGGAGCTCCGCGACAGCGCCGCCAACAACATCATCCTGCAGTGGCCCATCGACACCGACACCTGGCAGTGGAGCGACGACCAGGCCCTGCTCGAGGAGTTCAACGTCTCCCGCGACCTGCTGGTCGAGTTGCAGATGCCGGGTGACATCGCCGGATACGTGACGGCGGACGCGGCGGCGGCGACCGGCATCCCGGAGGGCCTGCCGGTCGTGACCACCGCCAACGACAAGGGCGTCGAAGCGCTCGGCTCCGGTTCCCTGGACGAGCGCACGGCGCTCATCTCGCTGGGCACGTACATCGCCTCCATGGTGCACGGTCGAGAGAACCGCAAGACGCCGGCCGAGTTCTGGACGAACTTCTCCAGCGTCCCCGGCCGGTATCTCTACGAGAGCGGCGGCGTGCGGCGCGGCATGTGGACGCTCAGCTGGTTCCTCGACCTGCTGGGGCCGGAACTCGCCGCGTCCGCGGCGGCGCAGGAGGTCTCACGTGAGGAGTACCTCGAGCGCGAGGCCGTGGAAGTCCCCGCCGGAAGCTGCGGACTCATGACGGTCCTCGACTGGCTCGCCCCCACGGACAAGCCCTTCCGCAAGGGCGAGATCATCGGCTTCGACGCCCGACACACCCGGGCCCACGTCTACCGGTCCATCCTCGAGGCCATCGCTCTGACGATGAAGGAGAACGTCGACGCCATGTGCGAGGAGCTCGGCATCGACCTGCAGGAGATCGTCATCTCCGGCGGCGGCGCCAACAGCCCCCTCTTCATGTACATCTTCGCCGACGTGTTCGGCATCCCGGCGTCCCGGAGCGTAGGCAACTGCGGGGCGAGTCTCGGATCCGCGATCTGCGCCGCCGTGGCCACCGGGGTGTATCCCGACTTCGAGTCCGCCGCGGCACGCATGACCAAGCCGCGCGAGCGCTTCGCCGCCGACCAGGCGAACCACGATGTCTATCGAAGGATGAACGAGAAGGTCTACAAAGCCATCCACAGCGCCACGGACCCGATCCTCGAGCAGTCCTTCACGATCTTCAACTGACGCCGGCGCAAACCGCCAACACGCAAAGGACCGCCATCATGCCACTGAGCAGAGAAGCCATCG
>CAYTRM010000140.1:0-7105 GCA_964440225.1 uncultured Thermoleophilia bacterium
TCCCAGACCTGTGTGATCTCGGTCGCGGCGCGACCTCCGTAGTCGATGATGTCGGTCCCGGCGACCTGGGCGTGCGTCACCGAGGGGTCGTAGTCGACGGTGGCGACGAACTCCGCCCCCATCGCCGTGACCTCGTCGGTGAGCTGGGCGGTGAGGCCGGGGTTGAGATCCGCCTTGTTGATGCACACCGCGAACGGCAGGCGGAACTGCTTGACCACCTGCAGGACGCGCTCGAGATCGTGGCGCCCCGACACGGTGGGCTCCGTCACGGCCAGCACCAGGTCAGCCCCGGCGAGCGAGGCGATGACGGGACAGCCGATGCCCGGCGACCCGTCGACGACGACGAGCGGCAGGCCTCGCTCCTCCGCCACGCGACGAGACTCGTTACGGACGATCGTCACCAGCTTGCCCGAGTTGTCCTCGGCGACGCCCAGACGCGCATGCACCAGCGGGCCGAAGCGCGTCTCCGATACCATCCAGGCGCCGTTGATCACCGGCTCCATGCGGATCGCCTCCGCGGGACAGACTCTCCGGCACAGCTCGCATCCCTCGCAGGCGATGGGATCGACGGTGTACCCGCCGGCGGCATCGCCGAGCACGGCCGCGAAGCGGCAGACCTCGGCGCAGCGCCCGCAGGCGGTGCAGGCGGCGGGATCGATGATCGCCTGGTTGCGGCCGCTGAACTCGTGCCGATCGCCAGGATCGGGACGCAGCACGAGGTGCAGGTCGGCCGCGTCGACGTCACAGTCGGCCAGCACGGCGCCGCCGGCGAGCGCGGCGAACCCGGCCACGACGCTGGTCTTGCCGGTACCGCCCTTGCCGCTGATGACGACCAGTTCGCGTGCGGGGGTCATGAAGTCACCTCTTCGCGGCGCGCGGCGGCGGCGGCGGCGGCGATACGCTCCCACGCCGCGCTCAGCTTCGCTTCCAGTCCGGGGACGGCGTCGATGAGCACCTCGCCGCGGGCGTACGCCTCGGCGATGCGTCTGTCGTTGGGGATCTCGAGCACGATCGCGAGGCCCTCGTCGGCGCAGAACCGGTGCACCCGGTCGTCCCCGAGGTCGGCGCGGTTCACGGCGACGACGCAGCGCATACCCAGGGCGTGCACCATCTCGACGGCGAGCGTGAGGTCGTGCAGGCCGAACGGCGTCGGTTCGGTGACGAGGACGACGAGGTCGCTCCCGCGCACCGCTTCTATCACGGGGCACGATGTACCCGGCGGCGCGTCGATGAGCACGACGTCCGCATCGTCCTCGCCCGCTGCCGCGAGAACGGCGTGCGTCACCGGGACGGCCTTGGCCTCCCCGACGGACAGCACGCCCGTCACGAGCGGGAACGCGGGCCTGCCGGGCAGCGTGACGCTGCCGTGCTCGACCACCCCGGTCTGGCGCTCCTCCTCACGGATGGCGCCTTCGGGGCAGAGCATCGAGCACGCGCCGCACGAGTGGCAGAGCTCGGGGAACACGAGCACGGTCTTGCCGATCAGCGTGATGGCCTTGAAAGCGCACACCTCGGCGCAGACGCCGCAGGCGGTGCAGCGGTCATCGTCCACCTCGGGTACGAGCACGTTCACCGGCTCGCGGCGCTCGGCCTGCGGGTGCAGGAACAGATGGCAGTCCGGCTCCTCTACGTCGGCGTCCAGGAGCCGGACGGCCACGCCTCGCCCCGCGAGCAGCGCGGCGAGGTTGGTCGCGAGCGTGGTCTTGCCGGTGCCTCCCTTGCCGCTGGCGATGGCGATGCGCATCGCTCAGGCCTCGGCCATGGCGAAGACACCGTTCGGACAGGCGTCGACGCAGACGCCGCACCCGGTGCACCTGGTCGCGTCCACCACCGGCGCCTCGCCCAGGGTGATCGCGCCGCGCGGGCAGGCGTCGAGGCAGGCCTCGCACAACGAACACCCGCCGGCGTCGGTCACGACCGCCACGAAGCGCGGCCGCTCCACAGCCCTCGTCGCGGGCGCGACGCCCGCAGGCGCGACCGCGCCAGCGCTCGCCGGATCGGCCGCGAGCGGCGGGGCCGTGACCGGCAGCGCCGCCCGATCGGAGTCGCGCGGCGCCGGAGCGACGCCCGCGCCGCGACCCACGCCGCGGCCGCTGCCGTCCCTCCGCCGTTCGCGGACGCCCTGGCCACCGCCCTGACCGCATCCGCCGCCAAGACCGCGGCCGCCGCCGCCCTGACCGCGTCCGCCGCCCGAGCCGCGTCCGCCGCCCGAGCCGCCGCCGCGGCCTCCTCCTCCGCCGCCCGTCGTCATCACGACTGCCCTGCCGCCTCGAGCCGGTCGAGCCGCGCGAGCACGTCGCCGAGCGCCTTCTCGATGCGGACCAGCGGATCGCCCGGCGCCGGCGCGGCTTCCGCCTGCCCGGCGCCCACCGGCGCCGTCTCGGCCTGCGCGGCGCGCTCCCAGCCGGTGAGGCCCGTCGCGTAGAACTGGTTGCGCCGTCCATAGCCGCCGCCGCGGCCGCGGCCCATGCCGGCGCCCCTGACCGCGCCCGGCGCGCCGGTCGCGCACCAGCCTCGCCGGCCTCCCGTCATCGAGCCGTAGCCCATGGGTCCTGTGCCATCCATGCCTGGCATGACGCCTCCCTTCATCGGCGGCGATCCCAGCCGCCACCGGTCATCTAGTTATGAGCATATGCCCATATTACACCATTCTCGCGCCGTTTCAAGTGCCCGTGAGCGTGGCTCAGCGCCCGGCGGCGGACGACGCGCCACCGACGCGGACGGGGAGCGGCGCCCGTCAGTCCTCAAGCAGATGTGGCCTCAGCCCGATGAACGGGTACGAAGCCACTCACAGGAGCCAACCAGGTCCCAGGAGGGAGTCCCATGGATGTCGAGTTCCAGAACGGCCCGGCCTTCACCGTCGCGGTGGTGAAGATGACCCCCGGCGAGCAGCTGCGCGCCGAGGGCGGCGCGATGCTCAGCATGACCACCGGCACGCAGATCGAGACGACCACTCAGGGCGGGGTACTGAAAGGTCTCAAGCGCTCGCTCTCGGGCGAGTCGTTCTTCATGAACACCTTCACGGCGCCGGCGACCGGCGGCGAGATGGTCCTGGCCCACGCCCTCCCCGGCGACATGTCGTACATCGACCAGCAGGGCGACACGTGGCTGTATCACCGGGACGGCTTCGTCGCCTCCGAGATGGGCATCGACCTCGATACCAAGTGGGGCGGTCTCAAGGGCGCCTTCGGCGCCTCGTCGTTCTTCGTCGTCAAGTGTTCGGGACGCGGCAAGGTCATCTTCGCCACCTACGGAGCCCTTCGCCGCGTCGACCTCGAAGCCGGGCAGCAGTACACGGTCGACAGCGGGCACCTCGTGGCGTGGCACGAGGCGATGCCCATCCAGGTGCAGAAGGTCGGCGGCCTCAAGTCGCTCTTCTTCTCCGGGGAGGGCTTCGTCGTCACGCTCACCGGCCCGGGCACGTTCTTCATGCAGACCCGCAGCGAATCGGCGTTCGTGAGCTGGCTGGTCCCGTACCTGCCGAAGAGCAGCAACTGACGGTCAGACGCCGGGTCGTGCGGTCGCGGCGCCGCCCGCGCCCGCGCCGGTGGCGGCGAGGCGGCGGCGAGCCTTTTCGGGCTCGCCGCCGCCAACAGTCAGCCTTCCGTCCCGCGGGGTAGTACCCCAGCAGGTCCCGCGACACGGGAGGTCGGACGATGAGACCCGGCGAGGGCAGCCCGAAGGGTCAGACCAGGCGCAAGAGCCAGCGGCACGAGCGGGACGCTGCTCCGTGGCGGGTCAAGCGGCCCGGCCCCACCCGAACCCAGAAGACCATGCACCATCCCGCGACCCGGATCGGCGAAATGAGACGCGGGAAGTCGTGACCGCGGCAGCCGCTCGCCGGCGAAGGACGCGTGCAAAGGGCCCGGCGGCCTCGCGGCCGCCGGGCCCTGTACCGCCGGTGGTCAGGCGTTCAGCTTCTTGAGTGTCCAGGCCATGGTCCGGCCGAGGGTCACCATCGTCGCCAGGCCTTCCTCGTCGTTCTCGACGTCGCCGGCCTCACGGCCGATACCGATGTTCCAGTAGCTCGAGCCGATGAGGATCATCTCGTTGATGCCGAACCAGTGGTTGATGCTGTCGAAGGCGTGGATGGCCCCTCCGCGCCTGGCGGCGACCACGGCCGCGCCGACCTTGCGCGCCAGCGGGTTGCCGCTCTTGCGCGTGGCGTACCCGGCGCGCTCCATCAGCGCCTGCGTGTTCGTGGTGCAGTTGGCGTAGTACGTCGGCGAGCCGATGAGGATGCCGTCCGCGGCGACCATCTTCTCGATGCACGCGTTCATACCGTCGTCCTTGAGCCCCGAGCAGGTGTTGTCCTTGGTCTCGCCGCACTTGAGACAGGCGTTGCAGCCGGCGAAGCGCCTGTTGCTCAGCTGGACGAGTTCCGTCTCGATGCCCTCGGCCTCGAGTTCGGCGAGCACGCGCCGCAGCAGGATGGCGGTGTTGCCGTCCTTGCGGGTGCTGCCGTTGAACGCCACGACTTTCATCACGCCTCCATGTTCTCGTTCGTCGATCGTCCCGGATCCGAGGTGCGCCGGTCAGGCGGCGGTCCCGGGCGCCGGCACCACTCTCTACACGACCTCGAGGGCGCCTACCAGGTCGGCCATGTGCCTCTGGGCCTCGCGGGCCGTGCACGAGACGCCCGGCAGCGGGAAGGCGAAGACGCGCCGGCCGAAGGTGCGCATGAGGTCGTCGTTGAAGCCGTACGTGCTCTTGTGCTCCCAGCCGAAGGAGTAGCCGAGAACCTTGTCCAGCGATCCCTTGTACACGAAGATCAGGATGCGCGGCCGCAGCGCGGCGGCCATCGTGTTCACCCGCTCCCAGCCACACTCGTACTCCTCCCGGCCGGGCTCGTCGCCAAAGGCGCGCGGCGCCTTGCAGAGATCGGTGACCCCGAACCCGTGCTCGAGCAGGGCGTCGTCGGCGAAGCCGCCGGGCCGGGCGTGCAGCAGCCCTGCGTCCGCGAGCCGCTTCCAGAGGCCCTTGCCCATCCGCCCCTCGAAGTAGTGCCCCGCCTCGACGCTCGCCGGGGAAGGAGTCTTGCCGATGAACAGCGCCCGCAGGGTGCCCTGCTCCGGCAGGATGTCGGCGAGCGTCTCCACCTCGTGTCCGTCCACGCTGATCCGCGTCAGGTGCGTCATGACGGCGAGGAGATCGTGCCGGCGAGCCTGTGCGCGACGCGCACCAGAGCGAGGGTGTCGAGGCCGCAGTACTCCAGCAACGAATCACGGAGAGCCGCACGGCGCTCCTCGGAGGTCCCCGGTTCGACGGACTCGTGGTAGGCAGCCTGGGCCGACAGGCCGTCCCGTACCTCGTCGAGCAGCGCGTGGTCGAGGCCGGCGGCGACCGTCGGGAGGACCGCCTTGAGCGAGTACGACCCGTTGAGGGCGGGGTGCTGGTAATGATCACGCGTCAGCCGCAGCAGGTCGACGAGCCGCCCGGTGACCGCCTCGAGACCGGACGCCAGGTCGGGGAACATGCGCGCCATCTCGACGAGCCGCCACTTCTCGAAGTCGTGATAGACGAAGATCGGCCCCCGGTCACCGACGGCGTCGAGCAGCGCCTCGGCCGCGGCGCGCATCGGCGCGTCTCCGCCGGTGTCGAGGAACGCGCTGTGCGTCACCTCGCCCGTCCGATCCTCGACGTGACAGGACCACTGGAAAACCAGTTGCTGGTACGGACTCGTCCCGGACCAGCGCGGCACCGCGAACTGCACGGTCTCGAAGTCGACGTAGTAGCGCGGGTACGGAAGCGTCGCGAGGAAGGCCGCGGCGGCCGGATCGAGGACGCCGAGCGCGGGGTCGGGCGCCTGCGGCACGCAGGCGCCCTCCGGGGCGCACGCCTCGTCCGGAGCGCAGCGCGGCTTGCCCTCCTGCTCCTCGCAGAACGAGATGAAGGGACACTCGAACGGGCGGCGGCACTGCGGCCCGGTGCGGATCGCCGGCAGCGGGCCGGCGAGCAGTTCGTTGAAGCCGCGCACCCAACCGGGGATGTGCGCCATCAGCGGGCGCGCCTGGTCGGCCACGGGGATCTCGCGCAACAGGCCGTGATAGTCCCCTCCCCCGGGGTAGACGTAGCCGGTGTCGATCACGGCGACACTCATGCCGTCCAGCGGCACTCCGGCCCCCTCGGTGACCCAGCCCTGGACGGCCACGTCCTGCAGGTGGTACTCCTTCAGCCGGGTCGCCGATTTGACCTCGACCATTCGGTAGCGCCCGTCACGGCGCTGCAGCACATCGGCGCGGATGAGCACGCCGCGATGGCGGAACGTCGCCTCGAAGAGCGTCACGTCGCCGGGCGAGGCCAGAGCGTCTTCGGTCTGCTGCAGCGCCCGGCTGAGCGGGACACCCTCACCGATCAGGATGCCGTCGCCGTACAACTCCCTCGCGACCTCGCCGACGCCATGCCCAGCCGCAAACCGGCTCCGCGTGTCGGCGCTGTACTCCTCGAGCTCGGGGCGATGGATGGCAAGCCACAGCCGCTTGCCGCATTGAAGGCCGGCGGTGATCCGTGACTTGGAGAGGCGGAAGGTACGCACTTGCCCTATTGTATCCTTCTTCCGCCCTCCGGGCTCCGTCCAGAGCCTGTGGTAGTGTCGCGACATGAGGCTCATCCACACGGCCGACTGGCATCTGGGGCGGCTGTTCCACAACGTCCACCTCACGCGCGACCAGGAGTACGTGCTCGGGCAGCTGGTCGCGCTGGTCGCCGAGGTCAAGCCCTCCGCCGTGCTCGTCGCCGGCGACATCTACGACCGCGCCGTCCCCCCCACCGAGGCGGTCGACCTGCTCGACGACGTCCTCACCGAGATCGTCGTGAGGCAGGGCGTCCCCGTCGTCGCCATCGCCGGCAACCACGACAGCGCCGTGCGCGTCGGGTTCGCCTCAGCGCTGCTGCGCGAGCGCGGCCTGCACCTGGCCGGCGAGCTGCCGCAGGCGGCCTCGCCCGTCGTGCTGCGCGACGACCACGGGGCGGTCCACATCCACACGCTGCCCTTCGCCGACCCGGCCGAGGCCCGGCACGCCTACGACGATGAAACGATCCACGACCAGCACGCCGTGATCGCGGCCGGCGTCGCGCGGGCTCTCGCGGCGACTCCGGCGGCGGA
>CAYTRM010000141.1:0-7040 GCA_964440225.1 uncultured Thermoleophilia bacterium
CCGGGCACACCACGTATGCCTGACGGCCCTTCGCAAGCTGCCGCTTCACGAAGTCGTAGCCGTCCTCGCGGCGTTCCTCGTCGACCAGACGGGTGACCACCGGCCGCCGGCCGGCCGGCGCGGCGGCGATGGTGGTCACATCGAGGTCGCCGAAGACCGTCAGCGCGAGAGTCCGCGGGATCGGCGTCGCCGTCATGTGCAGGACGTGCGGCGCGGAGCCGCCACCTTCCACCCGGCGCACGAGCTCGTCGCGCTGCTCCACGCCGAAGCGGTGCTGCTCGTCGACGACGAGCAGGGCGAGCCGCGCGAAGCGGACGTCCTCCTGGAGCAGCGCGTGCGTGCCGATGACCACGAGCGCCTCGCCGCTCGCCAGGCGCTCGAGCGCCGCCCGGCGGTCCTTCGCCCCGAGCGCCGCGGTGACCAGCTGCACGGGGACGAGTGAGCCGGCGAACCGCGCCGCCGTCTCGGCGTGCTGCACGGCCAGCGTCTCCGTCGGCGCCATGAGCACGCCCTGCATGCCGGACTCCGCGGCGCGCACCAGGCAGTGCAGAGCGACCACCGTCTTGCCCGACCCGACGTCGCCCTGCAGCAGCCGGCGCATCGGCGCCGTGCCCCTGAGGTCGGATTCAAGCTCGTCCAGGGCCCGGAGCTGGTGCTCCGTGAGCTCGAACGGGAGTCCGTCCAGAAACGCCCGGCTGAGGTCGCCCGGCGGCGGCAGCGCCGGGGCGCGCAGGCGCCGCTGCTGCTCGCCCTTGTGCAGCAGCAGCCCCACCTGCATCAGGATCAGCTCCTCGAGCACGAGCCGTTCGCGCGCCAGCCTCGCCGAGGCGACGTCCCGAGGGACGTGCACGGCGAGCGTCGCGTCGGCTCTGGTCGGCAGATGCTCCCGGGCCCGAAGCGCGGCGGGCAGCGGGTCGGGCAGCCGCCGCATCGCCGGCGTCACCTCGCGCACCAGCCCTCGCAGGAGGCGCGCCGAGACCTGCTCGCTGGCGGGGTACACGGCCACGATGCCCTCCGTGTGGACTCCCTCCCCACTCTCGTCCTCGAGGATCTCGTGGCTCTTGACCACGAACGACTGGCGCCCGGCCTGCGGACGGAACGTCCCCCTCAGGCTGAGCCTCATCCCTTCCGCCAGCACCTTGCCGAGATACCGCTGGTTGAACCACACCGCCTCGACGGCGCCGGTGTCGTCGCGGACCAGCACCCGGACGACGTCGACGCGCCGGCGCGCCGTGCGGTCGGCGGTGACGCGCACGACCTCACCGCGGACCGTCGCCTCCTCGCCCACACGGAGGTCGCGGATCCGCTTGCGGTCGCGAAAGTCCTCGTAGCGCCGGGGGAAGTGGTCTATGAGGTCGCCGACCGTCTCGAGGCCGAAGGACGTCAGCCGCCGGGCGACGGGCCCCGTGACGTGCTCGAGGCCGGAGAGAGGCGCGGCGAGCGCCGAGGGATCGAACGAGAGACGTGTGACCGGCGGCCGTTCGTCGTACCGGCCGCCGCCGAAGAGGAGCGGGAGTCCGGTCTCTGTCACTCCGCGATCATGGCGAAGGCGGCGGTCCCCGGGCCGATGTGGGTGCCGACCACGGCGGCGACGTGGCCCTGGAAGGTGTAGTGGGCGTTGGGGCGCACACGCTCGATCATCTCGCGGATGAGCAGCGGCTCCTCGTCGTTGACGGCGTCGATGATGCAGAAGTACAGGTCGTCGTCCGGCTTGCTGTTCTCCTCGACGAAGCGCTCCATCGCCGCCATCGCCTTCTTGAGGCCGCGCACCTTGGCGTAGCCGGCGAGCGTGCCGTCCTGGGCGATGATGAGCGGCTTGATGTCGAAGACGCCGCCGACCAGCGAGGCGGCGCGGCCGATGCGGCCGCCGCGGCGCAGGTACTCGAGCGTGGCCGCGTGCACCATGAGGCTCGAGTGGTCGATGAAGTGCCGCACGTACGCCTGCGCCTCGTCCAGGGTGCAGCCGGCCTCGAGGCGCGCGCGGAGTCGCTCCGTCGCCAGAGACAGCGCGCTGGTCACGGTGCGCATGTCGTAGACGTGCACGCTGTCGAACTGCTCGGCCGCCTGCTCCGCCGCTCGCACCGTGCCGCTCATCTCACCCGAGAGGTGCAGCGAGAACACGTGCTCGTACTCGGCCAGGGCCTTCTCGTAGACCGCAGTGAACTCCCCGGCCGTCGGCTGGGAGGTGGTCGGCAGGACGTCCGACGCCTCGAGCTTGGCGAAGAACTCCCGGTACGACATGTCGATCCCGTCGCGGAACGTCTCGTCGCCGAAATGGACCTTGAGCGGGACCATGTACAGGCCAGGGCGGTCGAAGAAGCCCTCCGGCGGGTCGCAGGTGGAGTCGCAGACGATGGCAGTGTTCTCAAGAGTCAGCAGCTGGGTCATTCGGCGCTCGCTAGGATCGGGTACAGGGGCTGACCGCCGTCGTGAAAGCTCACTTCGGCGTCCGGGACGAGCTCGGCGGCGAGCGTCGCAAGGGCCTCGCGGCCGACGCCCGAGCCGTTGAGAGCAGTGAGGACGGTGACGTACTCGGCGTCGCCGGCGCCGAACTCGCGGAGCACGCCGCCGAACGCCGTCTCGATGTCGTCGGCCGCCGCCACGAGCCGGCCGTCGACGATGCCCATCGCCTGGCCTTCGCGGACGGCGATGCCGTCGAGCTCCGAGTCGCGCACCGCGCGCGTCACCTCCGCGGAGCGGACGTCGCCGATGGCGTCCTGCATGAGCCGCGCGTTGCCGACCGCGTCCGAGGCGGGGTCGAAGGCCACCATCGCCGCCAGCCCGCTCGGTATCGAGTCCGACGGCACGACGGCGATGTGCAGGCCGCTCATGCCGGCCGCCTGCTCCGCCGTCAGGATGACGTTGCCGTTGTTGGGCAGCACGACGACCTCTTCCACGCCGAGCTCGTCCACGGCCGAGAGCAGCTGCGCCGCGCTCGGGTTCATCGACTGCCCGCCGTCGACGATGGCATGGCAGCCCAGCTCACGGAAGAGCCGCTGGTTGCCGGCGCCGGCGACCACGGCGACGACGACCGTGCCGCCCTCGCCGACCACCGGCGCCGGACCGGCGCTCAGGCGCTCGTCGCGCTCGCGCGTCTGCGCGTGCATGTCGTTGATCTCGATCTCGCCGATGGAGCCGTACTTGATGGCTTCGCTCAGCACGCGCCCGGGGTCGTTGACGTGGACGTGCACCTTGACGCCGCGCTCGTCTCCGACCACAAGGCCGCTGTCGCCCAGCGGAAGGATGAACGCCTCGAGGGCGTCCCGGTCGATCGCCTCGCCCGAGACGAGAAAGCTGGTGCAGTACTGATAGGCGGAGAGCTCGCTGGGCTCCTCGACCGTCACGCGGCGCGCGGCGCCGGCCCCCGCGTGCGCGCCGCTCCGCGGCCCGGCGGTCGCCGGCGCGACATGGCGCACCACCGTGACCGCATCCACGCCGCGCGACAGCGCGTCGATGCCGTCGATCATGCCGCGGAAGAGCACGAGCAGGCCGTAGCCGCCGGCGTCGA
Organism: uncultured Thermoleophilia bacterium; assembly: GCA_964440225.1. Classification (GTDB taxonomy): domain Bacteria; phylum Actinomycetota; class Thermoleophilia; order UBA2241; family UBA2241; genus CAIXSE01. Next base: position 3,509 of record CAYTRM010000141.1, read on the forward strand.
CGACGCCGGCCTTCTCCAGGGCCGGCAGCTGCGCGGTCGTGTTCTCGACCGCGACCCTGCCGGCCTCCTCGACCGCCGCCAGCAGGTGCTCGAGGCCGAGGCTGTCCGGCACCCCCTGCGCCGCCGTCGCCATCTCGCGGATAACCGTGAGCATCGTGCCTTCGACCGGCTCCTTGACGGCTCTGTACGCGGCGGCCTGTCCCTCGGTGAGCGCCTCCTTGAACACGGCGGTGTCGAGCGCGTTCGAGCGGCCCCAGACCTCGCAGAGGCCGCGCACGATCTGCGACAGGATCACGCCGGAGTTGCCGCGCGCGCCCATGAGCGAACCCTTGGTCACGGCGGCGGCGACGGACGGGATGTCGGTGACGTCGCTCTGCTCGAGCTCCTCGACGACGGCACGGATGGTGAGCGCCAGATTGGTCCCCGTGTCCCCGTCGGGCACCGGATACACGTTGAGGTCGTTGATGTACTGCCGTTCGGCCTCGACGGCCGCCAGCGCGGCGGAGATGACCCGGAGTGAGGCGCTACGGACGATCAATCCTGGAGATCCTCGACGCGGACATTGATCTCGCCGACCGGGACGCCGCCCACCTCTTCCAGCTGGTACCGTACCTGCTCCTGCAGGTTCGCCGTGACCTGGGCGATGTTGACCCCCCGCTCCATGATCACGTGCAGGCCGATTCGGACCTCGGCGTCCCCGACCTCGAGCTCGACGCCTTCCACGAGCGAACCACGGAAGAAGCGCGTGATCTTCTTCATCGGCGATTCCTGCATGGCGACGACGCCGTACGTGGCCCGAGCCGCCCTGCCGGCCAGCTTGGCGATCACCTGGTGAGACACGGTGACGCCTCCGCTGAGATCGGTACCTGAGAACGGGATCCTGAGGTCGGATTGAGACATCGTCGACCGCCCGATCAATCGCCGCTGAGGCTGTTGAGCTCGTCGACCACGACGTCCGGATCGACCTGGTGGAGGATCGCCCCGGCCTCGATGGTCTCCGACTGCGCACCGATGCACAGGCAGCAGGCCATCCCGTGACTCTCGAAGACGTCGCGCGCACCCAGGTGGGCGGCCAGCGCCTCGAAGATCGGCATGTCCTTGCTGAAGCGCGTCATCGCGTCTCGCATGGCCGGTGACCTCGCCCGACGGTCACGCAGTCCCCCGTTTGCGTTGCCTGACCCGGTGCAGCATACTAGCGCAACTGTTCACCAATCAAGCTGAGGGAACACCCATGTCCAAGATCTGCGTGACCTGCGGCAAGACTCCCGCGATCGGCAACAACGTCAGCCACTCGCACCGCCACACGAAGCGCCGCTTCAATCCCAATCTGCAGCGTGTGCGCATCCTCGTCGATGGCCACCCGCAGAACGCCTACGTCTGCACCCGCTGCCTCAAGTCGGGCAAGGTCGTCAAGGCCGTCTGATCCCGCGTCATGCCGGGCCGCGCCGCTCCACGGCGCGGCCCTTTCGCGTTAAGGACCCGTTCACGGTCGGCCCTTGCCAGGCATCCTCAAGCGGGGGATACTCCCTGGGGTATCCGACCGCACCTCCCGCCGCAGACCACCGGAGAAGGTCATGGGCGAACCGGCAAGGATCCGACGCACGCGTCACGAGCCCCCCCAGGCCGGACACACCCACGCTTCCGGCCCGTCCTTCTCCTCACGGATCCCACCTCCCGGTGCGCGGTGCTTGTTCTAGCGGCCATCCTGGTCGTCGTGCTGCTGGTGTGGGCGGCGCGGGTGGCGGTCCGCCGGGTCAGACGCCGCATCCGGGCGCGGAGGGCGGCGCGCCGGTAGGGACGTCAGGGCAGCGTACGCGCCAGACTGGCCATCTCGAGCGCCGTCGACGCCGCCGCCCACCCCTTGTTGCCGGCCTTGGTGCCCGCCCGCTCGACCGCCTGCTCGATGGTGTCGGTCGTGAGGACGCCGAAGATCACGGGGACTCCGCTGTCGAGGCTCACCTTGGCGATGCCCTTGGCGGCCTCCCCGGCCACGTAGTCGAAGTGCGGCGTCCCGCCGCGGATGACGGCGCCCAGGCAGATCACGGCGTCGTAGCGCCCGCTCTCGGCGAGCTTCTTGGCCACCAGCGGCATCTCGAAGGCGCCGGGCACCCACGCCGAGTCGACGTCGGCGTCGGCGACGTCGTGGCGCCGCAGGCAGTCGAGGGCGCCTTCGTACAGACGGCCGGAGATCAGTTCGTTGAAGCGCCCGATCACGAGGCCGAACTTCATCCCCTTGCCGTTGAGCATGCCTTCGTAGGTCGTCATCGTGCGGCTCCTTTGCCATGGTTGCTGCGTCGTTGGAGAGGGCTGAGCGCCCGCGGTCGTGCGGCTCAGCCCTCGATACCCTCGTCGTGCCCGAACAGGTCCTCGTGCACGAGCATGTGGCCCATCTTGTCGCGCTTGGTACGCAGGTAGCAGACGTTGTCCTCCATCGGCGCCATCTCGATGGACTCGCGCCCGGTGACCGTCAGCCCGTAGCCCTGGAGCGCGACGATCTTCTTGGGGTTGTTCGTCATGATGCGGATCGTCGAGAGGCCGATGTCGGCGAGGATCTGGGCGCCGGTGCCGTAGTCCCGCAGATCGGGGGCGAAGCCGAGCTCCTCGTTGGCCTCCACCGTGTCGTAGCCCTCTTCTTGCAGCGCGTAGGCCTTGAGCTTGTTGATGAGGCCGATGCCGCGGCCCTCCTGGCGCATGTAGAGGACGACCCCGAGGCCCTCCTCCTCGATGCGGCGCATCGCCTCGGCGAGCTGCTCGCCGCAGTCGCAGCGGAGCGAGCCGAAGGTGTCGCCGGTGAGGCACTCGGAGTGGACGCGCACGAGCACATCCTTCTTGCCGGCAACGTCGCCCTTGACGATCGCCACGTGGTGGCCGCCGTCGAGCACCGACTCGTACCCGATCGCCTTGAAGTCGCCGTACTTGGTCGGCATCGCCACCGTGGCGGCGCGACGCACGAGCTTCTCGTTGCGGCGCCGGTACTTGATCAGGTCGGCGACGGTGATGATCTTGAGCCCGTGCTTGCGGGCGTACGGGATGAGGTCCGGGACGCGGGCCATCGTGCCGTCGTCGTTCATGATCTCGCAGATCACGGCGGACGGGTTGAGGCGCGCCAGGCGGGCGAGGTCGACCCCCGCCTCTGTCTGGCCGCTGCGCTCGAGCACGCCGCCCGGGCGAGCCATGAGCGGGAAGATGTGGCCCGGCTGCACGAGATCCTCGGGGCCCGATTCGGGGTCGATCGCGACCTGGATCGTGTGCGCCCTGTCGGCGGCCGAGATGCCGGTCGTCACGCCCTCGCGCGCCTCCACGGAGACCGTGAACGCGGTCTGCAGGCGCGCCTCGTTGTGCATCGTCATCGGCGGCAGGTCGAGCTCGGCGCAGCGCTGCGGGGCGAGCGTCAGGCAGATCAGCCCGCGGCCTTCCCTCGCCATGAAGTTGATGTTCTCGGCCGTGGCGAACTGGGCCGCGAGCGTCAGATCGCCCTCGTTCTCGCGATCCTCGTCGTCGCACACGATGACCATCTTGCCCTCGCGCCGAT
>CAYTRM010000142.1:0-7000 GCA_964440225.1 uncultured Thermoleophilia bacterium
TGCGCGCGGCGACCGTGGCGATGGGGCCCGCGGAGACCGCGTTGACGCGGATGTCGTCCGGGCCGAGGTCGGCGGCGAGGTAGCGCACGGCGCTCTCGAGGGACGCCTTTGCCGGGCCCATGACGTTGTAGTTGGGCACCACCCGCCAGGAGCCGGCGTAGGTCATGGTGACGATGGCGCCGCCCCGCGTCATGAGGCGGCGCGCTTCGCGGGCGGTCGCGATCAGCGAGTACGAGCTGATGTCGTTGGCCTGGGCGAAGCCGGCGCGCGTGGTCTCGACGAAGCTGCCCTGGAGGTCGTCGGCCGGGGCCCAGGCGATGCTGTGCACGAGCCCGTCCAGCACCGGCATGTGTCCGGCCAGTTCGTCGACTGCGTGGCGCACGGCCTCGTCGCTGCTCACGTCGAGCTCGATCATGGGCGCGCCGCCCAGCTCGTCGGCGAGCTGCCTCACGCGCCTCTTGAGGCGCTCCGCCTGGTAGCTGAGCGCCACGGCGCCGCCGTGCCGCTTGATCGCCAGGGCCGTCGCCCAGGCGATCGAGCGCGAGTTCGCGGCGCCGGTCACGAGGAAGCTCTTGCCGTCCAGCAGTCCGGTCACGGGATCCTCCTCATCGTGCCGTTCGGCGGCGCCGGCGTTCGTAACGGCTTCTCGGCGAGCAGCAGGAACTGGCGCGCCCAGTAGTCGCGGAAGACGTAGAGCGACAGCGCCAGCGCCGTCCATCGGATCGCGCGGTAGTGGGTGAAGTAAGGCTCCACGCGCAGTACCCGAAGTCCGGCGCCCTCGAGTAGCGCGACCATGTCGCGCTTGGCGAAGAAGCGCAGGTGAGTCCGGTCGAAGATCCCGGAGTCACGCCGTGGCCAGCGCTTGGCCAGCAGCGCGGCGAACACGTAGACGTTGGAGACGTTCGGCAGCGACACGACGACGGCTCCGCCGGGGCGCAGGCGGGTGAGCGCGTTTTCCAGCACGGCCTCGGGCTCCACGAGGTGCTCCAGCACATCGCTCGCGAGGACGGCGTCGAAGGGCTCGTCGCCGAGTTGTGCGGGGGCGAGATCGGCGAGGTCGCACTCGACCACCGCGTCGAGCCGCGTGCGGGCCTCCGCAGCGGCTCCGGCGTCGAGCTCGACGCCCACGACCGCGCGGGCCCCCGCCTGTTTGAGGAGCTCTCCGTTGTGACCGCCGCCGCAGCCGAGGTCGAGGACGCGCAGGCCGTGCGGGTCGATCAGACGGAGAAAGGCGGGCTTGGCGTCGCGGAAGTAGCGTCCGGGTGCGGAGCGCGGCGACGACGTGCGGCGGGCGCGAGGGTCCATGGCCGCATCATAGCAGCGCGACCTGCTGCGCCGTCAGGGCAGGGTCACGCTCGCCGGGTCGGTGTCCGCCGGCAGTTCGCGGCAGACGGCCGGCTCCCCTTCGTACCGGTAGGCGACGGCGAGCGTCCGGCCGGGGCCGTCGCCGGCCGCTTTTGACGGCGCCGCCGCTTCCGGCTGCGTCTCGTAGTCTTGCGCGTCGGCGACCGCGAGCGGGCGGAGCAGGAGGACGTGCAGGCGCCCGCTCTCGGCCGGCGCCTCGCCGACGTCCAGTTCGAGCAGGCGCGGCGCGTCGCCCTTGAACACCCGCACCACGGCGAAGCGCTGGACGGCCCCCGTGGCGGCGCGAGCCCTGGCGAGCACGACCACGGCGAAGTCGTCCAGCTGCTCGGTGAACGTGGGCGTGGCGTTCTCGGCGCCGCCCAGCGTCGCGCCGGTCTCGGTCACGGTCCGCTCGGGCTCCTGCACGGCCGTGTCGCCGCCGCGGTCGACGGCTGCGAGCCCCGCGACCAGAGCGAGTACGACGACAGCCGCGACGGGAGCGGCGACGCGCAGCCATCGCGACGCGCGGTTGCGCGACCGTGCCGCTCGCGGCGGCTCCAGGTACGCGCGCAGGCCGGCCCAGCGCGCGTCGGCGAGGTCCGTGTACTCGTCGTCCGGGGCCGGCACGGCGGCGCGTACCGCGGAGCCCACCGCGGCCACCTCGGCGCGCATCGCCGCGAGCCGAGCGCCGAGCGCCGGATCGGCCTCCGCGGCCGCGAGCAGCTCCGGGTCGTCGTCCAGCACCAGCGCGCAGGCCAGCAACCGCTCGTCGTCGAAGACGCCGGTCTGCGGCGGTCCGTATCCTGTCGCGTCGTCAGTCATGACGTTCGTCGTCACCCATCGCGTTCGTAGCCGGTCTCGTCCAGCGCCACACGGAGCTTCCGGGCGGCGGCGTGCAGGCGTGACTTCACCGTTCCCACCGGGACGTCCTGGGCCTCGGCGATGTCGTTCAGCGGCAGGTCGCAGAAGAACCGCAGGGCCACGCATTCGCGGAGCTCGTCCGGCAGCGTGGCCAGCGCCTCGCGCAGCGCCGGGTCCGCGGGACCTGCCGGCGCGTCTTCCGTCGCGTCCGGGGCGATCCGCTGGAGCTTGTCCATCAGGCCGTACCGCGTCTTGCGTCTTCGGCCGTGGTCGCGGCCCGTGTTGAGGATGATGCGGTAGAACCACGCGAGAAAGGTCTCTTCACGCGGGATCTGGGCCCGGTAGACCTTGATGAACACTTCCTGCACGGCGTCGTCCACCTCCTCGCAGAACCCCTGGAGGAACAGGATGCGCCGCACCTGAGGCGCGTAGCGCCGGAAGAGCTCGGCGCGCGCCTCCGGCTGCTCCCCGCGCAGGCGGTCGACCAGACCGTGCGGCAGATCCTCTATCGCCTTCCTCCAACGTAAGGGACGCCGGTGCCGCCGGGCGGGTTCGCCGCGCCGGACGCGAGAAGTATAGCGCGGCGGCCGGGGCGGCCGGACGTACGGCATCCCGGCAGCCGCGGACGCTGCAACCGCCGGCCGTCAGGCGAAGCCGAGGCGGCGGACCTCTTCCACCAGTACGTGCCCGCTGTGCTCGCGCACCTGCCGGGTGACTTCGGCCGCCAGGGCGACGATGTCGGCGGCGCTGGCGCCCGGCTCGGCGACGAGGAAGTTGGCGTGCTTCTCGCTGACGTGGGCGTTGCCGACACGGAGGCCCTTGAGGCCGGCGTCCTCGATGAGGCGCGCCGCCGGCAGCTCGCGCGAGGGGTTCTTGAAGTAGCTGCCGCAGCTCGCGTACTCGAGCGGGTGCTTGCTCCGGCGCAGCGCCGCGTCGTCGGCGATCCGTGCGAGCAGAGCGTCGCGGCTCGCGTGCCGGAGCATGAAGGAGGCGGAGAGGACGACAAGGTCGTGCCGCTCCTTGAGCAGCGAGGTGCGGTAGCCGAAGTCGAGCCGTGAGGGCTCGACGACGTGCTCCTTGCCCTCGTCGAGGAGGTGCACGCTCACGAGCGCGTCGCTGACGGCCTCGCCGTAGGCTCCGGCGTTGCCGACGACGGCGCCCCCGACGGAGCCGGGGATGTTGCCGGCGAAGTCGAGGCCGGCGAGCCCCTGCCCGGCCAGGTCGGAGACGAGGCCGGGCAGCTCCACGCCGGCCTCCGCGTGCAGGAGGTCCTCCTCGAGCGTGGTGCCCTCATTGCGCGCGAGGATGGTGAGACCGCCGACGCCGGCGTCGCCGACGAGGACGTTCGTGCAGCGCCCGAGGACCGTCACCGGCAGGCCCAGCTCGCGGGCCGTGAGCACGGCGTGCACGAGCACGCCGGTCGTGCCGGCGCGGACGAGGTACCGCGCCGGCCCGCCGACGCCGTACGCGGTGAGCGGCGCGAGAGGTACGGCCTCTTCGAGGCCGGGCAGCTCGCGCCGCAGAAGGTCGCGAATGCGGGTATCGTCCTGTGGTTCCATCGTCTCATCGTAGCAGGTCGGCGGCGCGCGGCGCGTTGCCGGCCGGGCTCGCCCAGGGTGTTGACAGCGCGGTGCGCGGCGAGTAAAGTCCCCAAATCCTAGTGACAAGTAGGGATTAACTGGAGCGACGTGATCCACCTCTCGACCAAGAGCGAATACGCCATCAAGGCCCTCGTCCGGCTGGCACTGGCCGACGGCGACGGGCCGGTGCAGGCGCGGGACATCGTCGCCTTCACCGGCATACCGCCCAAGTTCCTCGAGCAGGTGATGCACGACCTGCGGCAGGCCGGGCTGGTGGCGAGCCGGCGTGGCAAGGGCGGCGGCTACGTGCTCGCTCGTGACCCGGCCTGCCTGAGCTTCGCCGACGTCATCGACCTCATCGACGGCCCGCGCGCCGCCTCCGGCGCCGGGCGCGCGAGCACGGCGGGCTCCAACGGCGGCAAGGGCCGAATGCGCGGCGGCGACCAGGCGGAAGCCCTGGTCGCGCCCGTCTGGCGCGCGGTCCGCGAGTGCACGCGCGCCGTGCTCGGCTCGGCGACCATCGCCGACGCCGCAGCCCGGGCCGCGGCGGCCCCCATGTATTACATCTGAATGGAGACGAGATGAGTGACGAGGCGAGGACCAGCCGGGGCTTCGAGACGCTCGCGCTGCACGGTGGCCAGGAGCCGGACACGGCGACGAACGCCCGTGCCGTGCCGATCTACCAGACGACGTCGTACACGTTCGACGATTCCGACCACGCCGCCGACCTGTTCGCGCTCCGCGAGCCCGGCAACATCTACACGCGCATGATGAATCCGACCACCGACGTGTTCGAGAAGCGCGTTGCCGCGCTCGAGGGCGGGGCGGCGGCCCTGGCGTTCGCATCGGGCTCGGCCGCCGTCACTTTCAGCATCCTCAACATCGCCGGCTCCGGCGACCACGTCGTGAGCTCCAACAGCCTGTACGGCGGCACCGCCAACCTGTTCGTGCACACGCTGCCCAGGCTCGGTCTCGAGATCGATCTCGTTGATCCGGCCGACCCGGAGAACTTCCGCCGTGCGATCCGGCCGGCCACCAGGCTGCTCTACGCCGAGACGGTCGGCAACCCCAAGCTCGACACGCTCGACATCGAGGCGGTCGCGGCGATCGCCCACGAGGCGGGCATCCCGCTGATCGTCGACAACACCATGGCGACGCCGTACCTCATCAGGCCGATCGACCACGGCGCCGATCTCGTCGTGCACTCGGCGACCAAGTTCATCGGCGGCCACGGCACCTCGATCGGTGGCGTCGTCGTCGACGCCGGCGCCTTCGACTGGGCGCAGAACGACAGGTTCCCCGGCCTCGTCGAGCCGGACGAGAGCTACCATGGCCTCAAATTCTCCGAGGCGCTTGGGCCGCTCGCCTACATCGTCAAGCTGCGCGTGAGCCTGCTGCGCGACATCGGCGCGGCGCTGTCACCCTTCAACGCCTTTCTCTTCCTGCAGGGTCTCGAGACGCTGCACCTGCGCATGGAGCGTCACAGTCGCAACGCGCTCGCCGTGGCTGAGTTCCTCCAGGAGCATCCCAAGGTCGGCTGGGTGAGCTACCCCGGCCTGCCGTGTCACCCCACGTACGAGCTGGCGAAGAAGTACCACCACCGGGGGCTGTACGGGGCGATGATCGGCTTCGGGGTCGTGGGCGGTCGTGAGGCCGGACGCCGTTTCGTCGAGAGCACGGAACTGCTCTCGCACGTGGCCAACATCGGCGACGCGAAGTCGTTGTGCATCCACCCCGCCACGACGACGCACTCGCAGCTGACCGGCGAAGAACGGCAGGCGAGCGGGGTGACCGACGACTTCGTGCGGCTCAGCATCGGCATCGAGACGCTGGACGACATCGTCGCCGACATCGAGCAGGCGCTCGCCAAGGTCTGACGCCGGCGGCGTAGAATGTGCGGCGGGCGGCCGAAGGGCAGCCCGCTCCACGGACTCGAGGCAGCACGATGACAGACGACAAGAAGACGCAGGGCAAGCAGATCGGCGACGTGGCGATGAACCTCGACGACGATGCCGGCTCGGCCGGCATCGTCCATACCGAGCACGCCACGTTCGACCAGCCCGGTCAGGAGCTCGCTCTCGAGGGCGGCGGCACGCTGGCGCCCTTCACGCTCGCCTACGAGACGTACGGGACGCTCAGCGAGCGGCGGGACAACGCCATCCTTGTGACCCACGCCCTCTCCGGCGACGCGCACATCGCCGGCAGGCACGACGCGAGCGACAAGCGCCCCGGCTGGTGGGACATGATGATCGGCCCCGGCAAGGGCCTGGACACCGACAAGTACTTCGTCATCTGCAGCAATGTGATCGGTGGCTGCGGCGGTAGTACGGGACCGGCTTCCGTGAACCCCGCCACGGGCGAGCCCTACGGCACCGACTTCCCCATGATCACCATCAAAGACATGGTGAACGCCCAGATGCTGCTGCTCGACCACCTGGGCATCCCCAAGCTGCTCGCCGCGGTCGGCGGCTCCATGGGCGGCATGCAGGTGCTGGAGCTGGCGATCGCGCATCCCGGCCGCGCCCACCTCTGCGTTCCGCTGGCCACGGCGGCGCGGCAGCCGACCATGGCGATCGCCTTCAACGAGGTCGGCCGCCAGGCGATCATGGCCGACCCCGACTGGCGCGGGGGCCACTACTACGGCGGCGCGTCGCCGGCCAGGGGCCTGAGCGTCGCGCGCATGGTCGGTCACATCACCTACCTCAGCGACGAGGCGATGGAGGAGAAGTTCGGCCGCCGGCTGCAGGACATCCACGACTACACGTTCACGTTCTCGGCCGACTTCGAGGTCGAGAGCTATCTGCGGCACCAGGGTCTCAGCTTCACCGACCGGTTCGACGCGAACACCTACCTGTACATCACGCGCGCGCTCGACTACTTCGACCTCACGCGCGCGCACGGCAGCCTGGTGCGCGCCTTCCGCGACGCGAGCGCGCGCTTCCTCGTGCTCGGCTTCAGCAGCGACTGGCTGCATCCGCCCTACCAGCTCAAGGAGATCGTCAGCGCGCTGCGCGCCACGCACAAGCACGTGAGCTACTACGAGGTCGAGAGTCACTACGGGCACGACGCGTTCCTGCTGGAGCGCGAGAAGATGGAGGGCATCATCGGCGCGTTTCTCTCCAGCGGCGCCCGGACTTTCGCGCCGCCCGACTGATGCGCCGCATCGACTACAAGGTGATCGAGGGCCTCGTGCCGGAGGGCGCGACGGTGCTCGA
>CAYTRM010000143.1:0-6969 GCA_964440225.1 uncultured Thermoleophilia bacterium
GCCGGTATCGTCGTTGGCGCGATCGGCCTCTTCGTTCTGGTCGTCTGGCGCATCCTTCGTGGCCCCAACCGGCCGCCCGGATCCGATCGCTGGGTGTAGGCCGTGGCGTTCGTCGACAGGTCAGCGATTGCGGCGCTCGCCAGGCGGAGCAAGCTGTCTCTTCGCGGCGCCGGCGACCTCACGGGAGGCCGCGGCGCTTGCAGGTTATCCGCGGTGCGTTGGGCGCACAGCAGCCGGGGAGGAGTCGTGTTCCGGGCGGTCCGGGCAACGGTCATAGTACTCGCGCTGCTGTGCCTTGCCGCTCTCTCCGCCTGTGGCGGCAGCGAGCCTGCGCTCTCGCCCGCGGCGAGCGCCTGTTCACCCACTCCGACCGCGGAGCTGGCACGCCTCGCCACCCGCTACCGCTCGTCGGAGACCACGACCGAGGCGTGGTGGGTCAGGCTGCCGCTCTCCGAGGCGCAGCCGGTGCTCGGCGCAGAGTACGGGTCCGTGGCCGGAGACCGGGACCCTTCTTCTCCGGTGTACCTGGTCGTCCTGAACGGTGGATTCACTGGCGGCGACGGCGAGACGCACTACGACTGGGCGGTCCTCGTCTCCTATGCCGACGAGCTCAGCAGCAGCACGAGCGCGATCGTGCTCGCAGAGCGCCCCGACACCTCGGGCCACGTGTGGAACCCGCTGCCGTCGCTCTCGCCGCGAGACTAGGAGTCGGATCGTGTGCCCGCGAAGGAGGACGCAGGTGAGATACGGACCGGCCCTGCTTCTCGCCGCCCTCTTCCTCCTCGTCTTCTCGGCTTGCGGCGGCTCCTCGTCATCGCCGGCGACCGATGCGCTTTACGGCGTCGCGGGCTGCTGGTCGGTGTCCATCGAAGAGCTCGGCGTGGCAGACTTCCTGCTCCGCGTCGAGGAGCGTGGGACCGGCTACGTCGTGAGCATCGACGGCGGCCCACTGCGGCCGGTGCCGGTGAGCGACGGTCGCCTGGTGCTGCCGCCCCTCGGAGGCCCCAACCTCGCGTTCGGCATGGACGGCGAGCGCGCCGCCGTGTTCGCCGACGTGAGCCACGGCGCGAACCCGCAGCCGGGCGAGCCCACCGGCGAGTTCTGGGCGCCCTTCCCCGTACGTCGCCTGGCACCCTCGGTCTACGAGGAGAAGGCCGGCGCCGCCGCCGATGAGCACATGCGCATGGAGCTTCAGTTCCTCTACCTCGCCCTGCGCGAGTGGGGCGAGCGCCACGACGGCGCGTTCCCGATGCCCGCCGAGGTCGCGCGCGACGCTGCCTTCGGGCGCTGGCTCGAGCGCGAGGCGGCCGAGGTCGAGGTACCGTGGCCCACGAACCCGTACACCGGAGGCGCGATGCACGCAGGCGCCGAGCCCGGGGACTTCGTCTACGCGCCGGAGGGCGACGGTTTCACGCTCCTCGGGCATCTGCACGACGGAACCACCTTCGCAGCCCAGGGATCGCCGCAGTGAGTCGCCGGCGGTCGGGCCTCTCGCCTGCACTTGCCGTAGGTGACGGGCGGGTGCCCAACAAGCGCAAGAAGCTGGTTCGCCAAAGCGTCGCGGCAAGGCGGGGCCGCGGCGCTCGCAGCTTATCCGCGGTGCGTTAGCCCCAACACCCCCATTGTCATCTGTAAGCCGCTTGGCCCGCGGCGGTACAATGAAGGCACCTGTTCAGGCCACCTGGAGGTGTGACGCGATGACCATCGACGAGCTGCGCCGCGAGGCTCTGGGCCTCGATCTCTCCAGCCGTGCCCGCCTCGCGCACGAGTTGCTCAGCAGCCTCGACGACCTCTCCGAGGCCGAGATCGAGCAACTCTGGCTCGAGGAGTCGCAGCGACGCCTCGCGGAGGTCGCTTCCGGCGCCGTCGAGACCGTGAGCGCCGACGAGGCCCTGGCCAAGGCGCGCGCTTCTCGCCGATGAGCCGCCCCCCGCGGCTCCACCCGGCAGCGCAGCGCGAACTCGACGAGGCGGCAGCCTACTACGACGCCAAGAGCCCGGGCCTCGGCAGCGCCTTCCTCAGCGAGTTCGACCACGCGCTGTAGCAGATCCGCGCCTTCCCCGAGGCGGCGCCCGTCGGCCTCGGATCGGTGCGCGTCCGCGTGCTCGTCGCGTTTCCCTACTCGCTGCACTACGCGCTGCCGGGCGACGCCGTCCTCGTGCTCTCCCTCGCGCATCACAGCCGGCGGCCGTTCTACTGGCGTGACAGGCAGTAGGCCGGTGGGTGGCCTGACAAGCGGATCAAGCTGGCTCGCCAAAGCGTCGCGGCAAGACGAAGCCGCGGCACTCGCGGCCTATTCGCGGTGCGTTGGGCATCCGCTCGGCGACCCGTGGCGGAGTCCGGAGCGCAGGGTGGACGTTGCCCGCAGCCGTTGCATTTCCGCAGCCTCTGGTTATACTCACGGTATGAAGACGGCTATCTCCATCCCCGACGACCTGTTCGCCGACGCCGAGCAGTTGGCGCGGGAGCTGAAGAAGTCGCGCAGCCGCCTCTACGGCGACGCGGTGCGCGAGTACGTCGCCCGCCACTCCGCCGAGAGCGTCACCGAGGCCCTCGACCGCCTCTGCGACGAGGTCGACTGCCGCAGCGACTTCGCTGGCGCCGCCGCACGCCGCACCCTCGAGCGCACCGACTGGTGACCGCCCAGGGCGAGGTCTGGTGGGCCGACCTGGCCGAGCCCTCCGGCTCTGAGCCCGGCTTCCGCCGCCCCGTCGTGGTCGTCCAGGGCGACGCCTTCAACCGCAGCCGCATCGCCGCCGTCGTCTGCGTCGCGCTGACCAGCAACCTGCGCTGGGCTGACGCCCCCGGAAACGTCCTTCTCACCGCGCGCGCGACCGGCCTGCCCAAGGACTCGGTCGCCAACGTCTCGCAGCTCGTCACCCTCGACCGCGAGGCGCTCACCGAGCGCGTCGGCGCCCTGCCCGCGAAGAAGCTCGAGCTCGTTCTGCTCGGCATCGACATCGTCCTCGGGCGTTGACGCGATTGCCCAACAAGCGGATCTGGCTCGCCAAAGCGTCGCGGCAAGGCGTGGCCGCAGGGCTGGCAGCTCATCCGCGGTGCATCGGACAGACGAGGGGTGAGGGCGATGCGGCGCCATTCTGGAGCGGCTGGGCTGGTGGGGGCGGTCTTGTCTTCGGTCACGGTCGGAATCGCGGTGTTCGCCTCGGGATGTGGCACGACCGCCGCCAGCGATCCCTTCACCGGTTCCTGGAGCGTTTCAGGCCAGGCGCCTGCCGATGCTGTCATCTTCCGGGCCTCGGACGGCTACCGCGCCGCTGTGGTCATCGACGGTCGCACCACCTCGACGTTGTTCTTGAAGCGTCAGGGAGAGCGGCTCGAGGCGACCGTCAGCGCCAAGGGGCCTCCTGCCTACTCCTGGAACGTCGTCGTCGAGCGGCGTGACGGGAGCGATCGGCTCTTCTGGGTCGAGGGTGGCGGCACGACGCCGCTCTCACGCGTCAGCGACAACACCGCCTTCCCGACACCCTTGCCGACGAGTCACTGATGACCACCTGGCAGCATGTACCTGACACGTCAGTTGAGACTGGTACGAACGGGGTGCCCAATGGTTGTCGAGTATGTGGTCGCTGTTGTCGCATACACCTTCGTCGACAGAGCGGCATTCGTGTTCTCCGGGGCTCCGACCACGAGGACTCGTCGTGCGTGGACCTACTGGGCGGTGGTCGGCCCGTACCACGCCTGCCTGGTGGCGCCCGGGGTCGAGATCGCGGCCGGTGTCGCCGATCCGACACCGATAGGGATGATCGCCGGCGGGACGTGCATCGTGATCGCGGCTGGGCTGCGTTGGGTCGGAGTGACCACGCTCGGCAGGTCCTTCTCGGCATCGATCGAGACGCACGACGAGCATCCGCTCTGCCTTGGTCTGGTGTTCCTGTTCGTGGGCCTGCCGCTCTTCGCCGGGGCGCGACTCAGTTGGATCGCCGCTGAGGAGCGCTGGCTGGCCGCCCACCTCCTCGGTTGCGCGAACTACATGCAGCGGACGAAACGGCTCGTTCCCGCAGTGTGGTAGGACTGTGTCGGGATGCGCCGTTCGCGCAGCAGAGTGCCTGAATGGAGCCGGCGGCCCTGCGGCCGGCCGGAAGGGAGGCGTGAGTTGCTATGCCCTGAGTGCGGCGCGGAGTACATGCCCGGCTTCACGCGCTGCTCGGACTGCCTCGTCGACCTGGTCGAGCCCGGCGCGGAGTCCGAGGTCACCGCCGAGCCGGCGGGGCGCGGTCCGGCAGCGCTCACGGACCCGGTTTGCGTCTACCGCTCGACGCAGCGCGGTCGCTTGCCGCTCGCCGAGTCGCTGTTGCGCTCCGCCGGGATCCCCTTCGTCGCCTCGGGCGAGCGCTTGCAGCAGCTCACCGGTCTCGACGTCTTCGGTCCCGCGGAGGTCCACGTCTCCGCCGCCGACGCCGACGACGCCCGCGCGGTGCTCGCCGACCTTGACCGGCAGGGATAGCGTTGGGCAGACCTGAGTTCAAGTACGGAGTGCCACACACATTCCCCTGACGTTCTCTCCGGTCCGGCCGTGTCACAGCACGGCTCCGGGATCCAGTAGCCGGCCGCCTCCTTGGGCGCTCGGCGCGGTAGGCTGATCACTTGGCGGAGCGGAGCGCCCGGCGGCTCATCCGCCAGATGGATCGGCTTACGCCGAGAAGCGCAGCGGAGGAGTCAGCGTGGACGAACCTCAGAGCGATGAAGCGAAGCACGAGCACAAGCCGGCGTCGTACATCGGCATGGGCGCCCTCATCGGTATCGGAGCCGGGCTTGGGCTGACCTTCGGCGTACTGTTCGACAACCTGGCGCTCGGACTCGCGATCGGAGCTGGTCTCGGCGTCGTCGTGGGCGCGATCGTCGAGGCGCAGCGCAGGCAGTGACGCGGCATCGCTTGGACCCCGCGGCGCCGTCACCGCCCACGGAGGCTTGACTCACCGCCCACGGAGGCTCAGCTCACCGCCTTCTTCACCAGCGCGCCGATCCTCGCCTCTTCGGCGGCGGTCAGTTCCGTCACTGCGAAAGCTATCGGCCACAGGCGGCCTTCATCGAGGTTCGCCGCGTCGTCGAAGCCGAGTGTCATGTACCTCTCTTCGGACTTCTGCGTGCCGCGGAAGAAGCAGACGACCTTGCCGTCCTTCGCATACGCGGGCATCCCATACCAGAGTCTCGGTGAGAGGACCGGCGCAGCGGCGCTGATGAGCGCATGGAGCCGCTCGCCCATGGCGCGATGCGGTTCGGGCATCGCCGCGATGGCGGCGAGCACGGCGCGTTCCCCGTCCGCCTTCTTCGCGGCATCCCTGGCACTATCGGTTGCGCCTTCGTTCATCTCGGGGCTCCGCTCTCTTGTCGGTACGGGGCGATGATTCCCAGTGTCGACGGCCCGTCAAGCGGAACGACAGACGCGGCGAGGCAAGCGCGTGGGCGTCAGTCCACGCGCGGCACGCACGAAGCCCCGGGAGACGCGCTCTTGGCGCATCGCCCGGGGCTTCGGGACGTGTGGTCTGTGCGTCCGGCGCCGCCGTCAGGCGGGCGAGACGATGGTCTTGACGGTGGCGACGAAGCCCTCGGCCACCTCGACGTCGACCATGAAGGTGCCGAGTTCCTTGATCGGCTCCTCGAGCAGCACCTTGCGCTTGTCGATGGTGAATCCGCGAGCGTCCTTGATGGCGTCGGCGATGTCGGCGGACGTGACGCTGCCGAACAGGCGATCGCCCTCGCCGGCCTTGGCGACCAGCGTGAGGACGGTCTTGTTGAGCGTGGCCGTGTACTCCTCGGCCTGGACGGCCATGCGGGCGTCGCGCGCCTTGCGCTCTTCTTCGCGACGACGGAACTCGACGATCTTGCCCGGCGTCGCGGGCTCGGCCATCTTGCGCGGGATCAGGTAGTTGCGGGCGTAGCCTCGGGCCACGTTCGCCAGCTGACCTTTGTCGCCGAGGTTCTCGACGTCTTGGAGCAGAATGATCTCCACGGCGTCCTCCTCAGCGGTTCACGTAGGGCACGAGCGCCAGTTCGCGCGCCTGCTTGATGGCGGCCGCGAGCTGGTTCTGGTGCCGGCGGCAGGTACCGGTGATACGGCGCGAGCGGATCTTGCCCTTGTCGGACATCATGCGGCGAAGGACCGTGTAGTTCTTGTAGTCGACCTCTTCGATCTTCTCTTTGCAGAAGTAGCAGTAGCGGCGGCGGGCCTGGCCGAATCCGCCGGCCTTGCCCTTCTTCTCGCGCCGCGGCTTTGGTTTTGAGCTCGGCATGCGTGTTCTCTCTCCTTACAGCGCCCGGAGGCGCATCCTCTTCGTGCTCAGAACGGAATGTCGTCGTCGGGCGTCTCTTGGAAGTCGCCGGGCGGCGGTGCGGCCGGGCCGGTCTGGTCGAAAGTTGGACCCGCCTGTGGGCGCGCGGCCTGACCGCCGCCTGCTCCGCCACCGTCGCGGGGGCCTATGAACTGGACGGTGTCGGCCAGTATGGAGACCGCCTGGCGCTTCTGGCCGTCCTGCGTCTCCCACTCGCGCCAGCGCAGCTTGCCGCTGACGGCGACCTGACGACCGCGCGCGAGGTACTGTGCGCAGCGCTCACCCTGACCGCCGAAGACGTCCACGTCGAAGTAGTTGGGCTTGTCGCCCCACTCGCCGGTGGTCGGGTCCTTGACCCGGTCGTTCACGGCGACGCGCAGGCTGCACACGCTGGTACCGCTCGGCGTGGCGCGCAGCTCGGGATCGCGCGTGAGGTTGCCGACGATGACGACGCTGTTGACTGATCCGGCCACGGTGGACTCCCTTCCCTCGGACGTACCGTTAGGACTTGAGCCGCTTGGTCTTGAAGCGCAAGACCTCGTCGGTGATGCTCAGCACGCGCTCGACTTCGCTGAGAGCCGGGGGTGTGGCCGTGAACGTGATGACCGTGTACACGCCTTCGGATTCCTTCTTGATCTCGTAGGCCATCTTCTTCTTGCCCCACTCGTCGATGCCGACA
>CAYTRM010000144.1:0-2454 GCA_964440225.1 uncultured Thermoleophilia bacterium
GCGGTCGAGAAGGCGAGCGGCTTGCCGAACGCGAGCGCCAGGTAGGTCATCCAGACCAGCACCCCCTCGACGACCATGAGCAGATTGGCGACGTGCGAGTCGGTCTTCTTCAGACTCCAGCCGCGACGCTGATAGTAGTAGAAGACCATTGGGACGAGCAGCAGGACCCCGGTGCTGCGCGTGAGTGTGGCCAGCAGCCCCATGATGCCCGCGAGCCGCCAGCGGCCCTCGCGGGCGAACACGAAGCAGGCCAGCGAGAGGAGGAGGAACAGCGATTCCGTGTACACGGCCTGCAGGAAGAACGAGAGAGGCGCGACGGAGAGGTAGATCACCGTTCGGCTCGCGATCACGTCGTCGAAGTCCGAGCGCACGAGGCGATAGAGCAGCCAGACGCAGCCGGCGTAGCAGGCCAGCGAGATGATGATGCCGGTGAGCAGGAGATTGCCGTCGAGGGCGACCCCGACGTAACGAAGAAGCATCGGGAAGAGCGGGAAGAAGGCGGTGCTGCCGTCGGCGTCGGCGTAGCCGCTGGTCGCGATCTTGATGTACCAGACGCCGTCCCAGTGCGCCCAGGGATTGAACAGGGCGCCGAGCCAGCCGTCGAACACCTCCGCGTGCAGCGGGAACCGCCATCCCACAGGCAGGCCGCGGATGCCGATGAACGTGGCGGCCGCCAGCGCGACCGCGTACACGAAGAGGCGGCTGCCGGCCGCGGCGACGACCGCCCGCGTCAGCGGGCGGGAGGCGCCGGATCCGGCGGTCGGCTCGTCGCCCGCCTCCGGCTCGGCGGGCGTGCCGGCGTCGCGGGCCGTCTCGACCGCCGCGCGTCCGTCTGGAGCATCGGTCGTCGCCACCGGCCCGCGACTCCTCAGGCGCTCGCCGGTGTCACGGCGACGGGCTTGGAGCCGGGGCGCCGTCCGGCGGCGTGAGGTCGGCCGCCGTCAGGTCGTCGCGGATGTCGTACAGCACGCGCCCGGTGTCGTAGTCGAGCAGCGCGACGATGGTGTCGGACCGGTCGGACAGGGTGACGACCTCGCCCTGCACCTGCCAGATGAAGCGATAGCTGGGGACGACGCTGCCGGTGATCGTGCGGCCACCGACGGCGTGCCGGAACGTGTACGGCTTGGCCTTCTCGACGAACAGGAGCTGTACCTCGAGCGGGTCCACCACGGTGCCCTTGAACAGCCAGTCGGCCTTGCGCAGGGCCATGCCCGACGTCTTGAGCTTGGCGTCGCCGGGAACGGCGAGCGCCGCGAAGGCGAAGCTCCACCCTCGCCACGGGTGAGTCAGGAACTCGCCGCGCTGTTCCGGGGCGGAGTAGCGAAAGGCCACGAACGACGGCAGCGCGAAGACGATGAGGACGGCGAGGACCGCCGCCACCGCGAGAAAGCGCTTGTCGCGAAACCGGATCACGTGTGCACCATGGAACGCATCCTCACGAGCGCGGCGCGGCGTGTCAAACGCCGGCGCTCGTGGGGAGCACCGCGCCGTCGGCGCGCACCTCGGTGCGCGCGAACACGGCGCCGGCCGCTCGCAGCATGCCCGCGAAGGAGTCCTCGCCGGCCAGCGGGTTGAGGTGGACGAAGACGAGGCGCCCGACGCCGGCCTCCGCCGCCAGCCGCGCCACCGCCGTCGCCTCGCTGTGCGCGGCGTAGCCGGGGCGAAGCTCCGGGGGGATGGCGCTGAGCCCGGGGTCGGCGTCCCAGTACCAGGCCTCGTGCAGCAGCAGGGGGACCCCGGCGGCGAACGCCGGCAGGGCCGGATCGGGCGGCGTGTCGGTGGCGACGACGAACTCGTCGTCGACGCGGAACGAGACGCTCACATCGGAGTGACGCTGCGCCCGCACGCGCACGGTCCGGCCGGCCACGTCGTTGGCGCCGGCCGAGAGCGGCTCCACGCGCACCCGGTCCATGTCCGCGAGGTCCACCGGGTTGTACGGCCTGCGCAGCACTCCCGCGACCGCGCCGTGCGGGTCGACGCCGGTGATCGCCTCGTCCGGCGGATGCAGCACGATGTCTCTGCCGGGCAGGACGCCGGAGAGGTAGGCCAGCCCGCACACGTGGTCCAGGTGGTAGTGGCTGAGGAAGAGGTGCACGACGCCGGCGCCGTCAAGCAACGCCGCGTGGGCGGGATCCAGCAGCCGGCGCAGACCGGTGCCCGCGTCGAAGATGAAGAGGTCCGGGCCGGAGCGGGTGGCGAAGCAGGTCGTCTCTCGCCGGTCGCTGGGCATCCAGCCCATCGTGCCGAGCAGCGTCACGCTCATGTCGGCCTCTCCCTTCCCATCGCGTACGTCCCAACGAGTGTGTACTTCGAGCCCCGACGGTACAATCCCCGATAGAGGTGATCCTTCGCGGGACCACACACCGAAGGGGTGGCTGTGGTAGCGACCGGGGATACGGTCCTTGCGCAACTGGAGCTCGGAGACGTCTCGCGCAGTCTCTGGGAGCCGGTTCT
>CAYTRM010000144.1:2554-6895 GCA_964440225.1 uncultured Thermoleophilia bacterium
TCCTTGCGCAACTGGAGCTCGGAGACGTCTCGCGCAGTCTCTGGGAGCCGGTTCTGCCTTACCTGCGCACGGCGCTCGGCGGTGATGACGAGCCGCTCCTGACGGCTATGGAGGACGTAGCCCGAGGCGCGGGTCTCTGCCAGAGCATACCGGTGGCGACCTTGCTGGACGCCTTCAGCGACGGGAGCGAACAGCTGCGCCTGCGCATGATGGCTGGTGGGGATCCGGGCGCCGAGATCGCGGGCAAGCACCTCCTCGAACTGGAACACGTGGCGCTCACAAGGATCGCCTCCGGCTACTCGGCGGGGCTCGAAGAGACCATCGACCGCTTGCGCCGGGCGGCGGCGGACTCCTCACCCCTCGATCTCGACACCGGGGCGATGAAGCCCGCGGAACTCGCCGATCGCCTCGCGCTCGAGGTCGAGCGATGTCAGCGCATGGACCTGTCGCTCGGTCTCGTGGAGCTGGCGTTCAGCGAGGCGGATCAGCGACACGCGACGGCCGCTTGTGCCAAGCGGCGCGCCATGCTGAGCGACATCGGCGCGTGCCTGCGCGAGAATCTGCGCCGGTACGACAGCATCGGGCTCTCCGGCGAGGGGGCGTTCGTGCTGGTGCTGCCGGACATCAGCCGCAGGGGACTGACCGGGGCGGCGGAGCGCCTGCGCCGGGGGTTGCGCGAGTGCGCGGGGCAGCAGACGCCACCCGAGTCCTGGCTCGCCTTGGCGCACTACGACTTCGTGGATGTCGGCGCCGCGGAGATGCTTGCGAGCTTGCGGCGCAGCCTCCAGGAGGCCCGCGTAGCGCACGAGCCGCTGGTGTGGATCTGAGCTGCCGTCGGCGGGATGCTTGGCCCGTGCGTCCCGATCCCGCCGTCAGTCGATGGCCGGCCGGCCGAGCGCCGTGGCGGCGCGCCGCACCATCTCGCGCTCGTTCGGATACGTCATGAGCCGCAGCGCCTGGCGCAGCCGCACCCAGCGGGCCTCGCTCACCTCGTGGTCGTGGTCCGACGTGTCGCCGCCGGTGGCTCTCACCAGGAAGTAGTGGACGGTCTTGTGGATGCGGTCGCCCTGCTCGCGCGAGTAGAACGAGTAGTCGATGGTGCCCAGTTCCTGCTCCACGGTGCCGAAGAGGCCGGTCTCCTCGGAGACCTCGCGCAGGGCGGCCTGTGCGAAGGTCTCCCCATCTTCGACGCCGCCCTTGGGGAGGCCCCAGACGGAGCGGCCGATGGGCCGGATGAGGCAGACATCGACGCCGCCGTCCGTGCGGACGACGACTCCACCTGCGGATGTCCGTTCGCGTGGTTCTGGCATCACGATACGCGGCCTGCCGGGAGACGGGCGACTCGTCCCGCGTAGTATATCGTTCTGAACGGCCGCGGCCGCTCGGTGAGCGGCCGGCCGCGGCCGTCTCGTGAGGAGGGACACAGGGGTGTTCGCCGCGCTCGGGCGGTTCTCGTACCGCCGCCGTAGACTCATCATCGTCCTCTGGACGCTGGCGTCCGCCGCCGGCCTCGTCGCCAGCCTGAGCGTGACGGCCCAACTCAAGGGTGGGGGCTTCACCAACCCGGAGTCGCCGTCGCAGCAAGGGCAGCGCCAGATGCAGGAGCGGCTGGGGTTCGGTCCCTCGAGCCTGACCATCGTCTTCACGAGCGATACGACGCCCGCCCGCAGTCCGGACTTCAAGGCCCAGATGGACGAGGCTCTCGCCGGCGTCGAGGATGCCGGTCTCGAGGGTCTCGCCCGCATCCTCACGGCGTCCTCGACCGGCGACGCCGGCTTCATCTCCCGCGACGGCATGGCGACTTTCGCCGTCCTCGAGTTCGACGGGACGACGGAGGAGGTCCAGAAGCAGATCCCGGCGCTGCGGCGCGCTCTCGCTCCGACGGACCTGACGATGTACCTGGCCGGCGATCCCGCCGTGTACGCCGAGCTCGAGCAGCGCTCGGCGGAGGATCTGCGCAAGGCCGAGAGCTACACGTTCCCCGTTGCCATCCTCGTCCTGGTGCTGATCTTCGGGACTCTCGTGGCGGCGAGCCTCCCGGTGATCGGAGGGGGCATGGCCGTCACCGTCACGCTCGGCTGCTTCTGGCTGCTCGCGCAGGCGGTCGACATCTCCGTGTTCGCACTCAACGTCGCGACCCTGCTGGGCCTCGCGGTCGGCATCGACTACGCCCTGTTCATGGTGGGGCGCTTCCGCGAGGAACTCGCGGCCGGGCAGACCGTCGCTCAGGCGGTCGAGACGACGGTGGAGTTCGCCGGCCGGTCGATCTTCTTCAGCGGCCTGACGGTCGTGATCAGCCTGCTTGGGCTCATGAGCATCCCGTACATGTCCCTCCGCTCGATGGGGCTGGGCGGCGCGCTCGTCGTCGTCCTCAGCGTGCTCGCCGCTCTGACGCTGCTCCCGGCGTTGCTCGGGATGCTCGGCCCGAGGGTGAACTCCCTGCGCATCATCGGCCGGACGGGGCAGGACGGCCGGTTCTGGGGGCGCTGGAGCGACTGGGTCATGCGTCACCCGATCCCCGTTCTCATCGGGACCGTGGCTCTGGTCGCCGTCTTCGCCTGGCCGGTGCTGGGCATCCAGACCGAGATCCCCGGCGCGACGGCCCTGCCTCGCGACTCCGAGGCGCGGCAGGGCTACGACATCCTGCAGGAGCGCTTCGACGTGGCGGCGCTCTCACCGGTCGAGGTCCTGGTCACGTGGGACGGCGACGAGGATCCGTTCTCCACGGGCAACCTCGAGCGGCTGTACGAGTACGGACGGGAGCTGGAAGCATTGCCCGGGGTGGACCGCGTCACGAGCGTGGTCAATCTACCGGGGGTCGAGTCGGCCGCCGGAGCGGCCGCGTTCTGGCGTGACGTCCGGGAGCCGCCCGCTTCCGAGCCCGGCTCCGGCGAGCAGTCGGGCGGCGAGCCCCCCGACCTGCCGGCGGTCTTCCAGGGCCTGCTCGGCGCCGAGCAGCGCAAGTCCGCCCTGACGCTCGCGAAGGCGACCACCGCGCCCGGCGCGGCGCTCCTCCGCGTCGTTCCCGAGCAGCGGCCGACCTCGGGTGAGGCCCAGCAACTGGCGGTCGGGATCCTCGAGGCCGGCGGGCCCGCGGGAACGACGATCTACGTGACCGGCGTATCGATGACGGTCTTCGACTTCGTCGATGCGATCTACAGCCGGTTCCCCGGCATCATCGTCTTCGTCGTCTGCGTCACCGCCCTCGTGCTGCTCCTGCTGCTGCGCAGCGTCGTGTTGCCGGTGAAGGCCGTGATCATGAACGTCTTCTCGCTTCTCGCCGGGTACGGCGCCATGGTCTGGATCTTCCAGGAGGGCAACCTCGAGTGGCTCTTCCGTTTCGACGCCTCCGGCGCCATCGACGCAGAGTTGCCGGTGATCCTCTTCTGCACCGTCTTCGGGGTGTCGATGGATTACGAGGTCTTCCTGCTCTCTCGCATGCGCGAGGAGTGGGACGCGAGCCACGACAACGTCAGAGCGGTGACCTTCGGGCTCATGCGGACGGGGCGCATCGTCACGAGCGCGGCGGCGATCATCGTGGTGGTCGGCCTGTCGTTCGCGTTCACGTCCATCGTCGTGACGAAGGCGATCGGCGTCGGGCTTGCCGTCGCCGTCGCGCTCGACGCCACCGTGATACGGGTGCTCATGGTGCCGGCTGCGATGCGGCTGCTGGGCCGCTGGAACTGGTGGCTGCCCCGCTGGCTCGCGTGGCTGCCGCGCATCGAGTAGGTGGGCAAGCTCTCCGACAGCCTCGCGGCGCTGCGCGAGCCCGAATACCGAAAGCTGTTCCTCGGCCAGGCGACATCCGTGGTCGGGATCATGTTCACGATCGTGGCTCTGCCCTTCGCCGTCCTCGACATCGGAGGCACGGCCACAGATATCGGTATCGTCGAGGCGTCCAATCTGGTGCCGCTGGCCATCTTCCTGCTGATCGGCGGCGTGTGGGCGGATCGGCTGCCCAGACAGAAGGTCATGCTGGTCGCCGACGTCGTCCGGTTCGGTTTGCAGTGCGCGACCGCGGGGCTGCTCATAGCCGGAGTGGCCGAGGTCTGGCACCTTGCGCTGCTGCAGGTCGGCATGGGCGCCTGCGAGGCGTTCTTCCGGCCGGCGGCGATCGGGCTGATTCCGCAGGTCGTGAGCGAGGGACGCCTGCAGCAGGCGAACGCGCTGAGCAGCCTCGTGATGAGCGGGTCGATCACGGTCGGCGCCCTGGCGGCCGGCCTCGTGGTCGCCGCCGTCGGCCCCGGCTGGGGGATCGGCATCGACGGCCTCACGTATCTGGTGAGCGCGTGGTTCCTGCTGCGGCTGCGGCCGGCGGCGTTTCGCGGCCGGCGCGAGCCG
>CAYTRM010000145.1:0-6866 GCA_964440225.1 uncultured Thermoleophilia bacterium
GGACGGCATCCTCGACGAGTTCCTCGAGCGCAAGGCGCCCATCGTCGTCGTCTTCAACAAGAGCGACCTCGTGAGCAAGCCGGCGCCGGTCAAGCGGCTGCAGGACCTCAAGGTCACACCCGTGATGACCGCCGCCAGTGAGGGGCGCGGCGTGCTCGACTTCCGCCAGGCGCTGCTCGACGCGGCGCCGCCCGACTTCATCGACAACCCGTCGATCCTCGGCGACCTCGTGAACTCCGGCGACCTCGCCGTGCTCGTGGTCCCTATCGACAAGGAGGCGCCGCGCGGCCGCCTGATCCTGCCGCAGGTGCAGAGCATCCGCGACCTCATGGACAGCGACGCGATGGCTCTGGTGGTCAAGGAGCGGGAGCTCCGCAACGCCATCGACCGGCTCAACCGGCCGCCGAAGCTGGTGGTCACCGACTCTCAAGCCTTCCTCAAGGTCGCCGCCGACACGCCGCCCGAGGTGCCGATGACGAGCTTCAGCATCCTCTTCGCGCGCTTCAAGGGCGACCTCGTGAGCCAGGTCGAGGGGACCCTCGCCGTCGACGACCTGAAGAGCGGCGCCAACATCCTCATCGCCGAGGCCTGCAGCCACCACCCCATCGCCGAGGACATCGGCCGCGTCAAGATCCCGCGCTGGCTCACGCAGTACGTCGGCGGCAAGCTGAACATCGAGCACATGCAGGGCCACGACTTCCCCGACGACCTCTCTCGCTGGGACCTCGTGATCCACTGCGGCGCCTGCACCTTCAACCGGCGCGCCATGCTGGGGCGCATCCTGCGCTGCCGGCAGCAGGGCGTCCCCATCACCAACTACGGCCTCGTGATCGCCTTCAGCCTCGGCATCTTCGAGCGCGCCCTGCAGCCCTTCCCCGCCGCCCTCGAGGCGATGCGGGCGGCGCAGGCGCGGCGGGCCGGGCACGCACCGGCGGAGCCGGTGACCGCCGGCCTGCCCGACGACGCAGCCGTCGACGACCTCTGCTGATGGCGGCGCCCCGCCCTTCGCTCGCGACCGGCCGGCGCCGGACGCGCACCCCGCGATGACGCCGGCCTCCCCCGCGCTCCCGCCGCTCGGCGTCGCCGACGCGCTGTCGCACGAGGCCGTGGAGCGCTGGCTGCGCGAGACCGACGAGGCGCTGCTCGAGCCGCTGTGGGCTCTTGCGGACGAGACGCGGCGCCGCTACGTCGGCGACGCCGTCCACCTCCGCGGCCTCATCGAGGTGAGCAACTACTGCGTGCGCGGCTGCACCTACTGCGGCATCCGCGCCGGCAACCGCGGCGTCGAGCGCTACCGCGTCTCCGAGGAGGTGATCCTCGACTGCGCCCGTAAGGCCGTGGCGTTCGGCTACGGCACCATCGTCATGCAGGGCGGCGAGGACTACGGCATCGAGGCCGGGTGGATGGCCGCGGTGCTCCGCCGCATCCGCGCCGAGACCTCCGTCTCGGCGATCACGCTGAGTCTCGGCGAGCGCCCGGACGAGGAGCTCGCCCTCTGGCGGCAGGCGGGCGCCGACCGCTACCTGCTGCGCTTCGAGACGTCGGACGAGGCCCTCTACCGCCACATCCACCCGGACCTGCCGGGCAGGGTCAGCGACCGCATGGCGATCCTGCGCCGCCTGCAGGAGCTCGGGTACGAGGCCGGCACGGGCATCATGGTCGGCATCCCCGGGCAGACCCACGCCAGCATCGCCGACGACATCGAGCTCTTCCGCGAGATGGACATGGACATGATCGGCGTCGGCCCGTACCTGCCGCACCCCGCAACGCCGCTGGGGCAGGAGTGCGAGCGGCGGCAGGCGGAGGACGACTGGCCGCCCGACCAGGCGCCCAACAGCGAGCTCATGACCTGCAAGGTGCTCGCCCTGACGCGCCTGGCGCGGCCGGACTCCAACCTGCCGGCGACCACGGCTCTCTCGCTGGTCAACAAGGCCGGCGGCCGCGCTCACGGGCTCGAGCGCGGCGGCAACGTCGTGATGCCCAACCTCACGCCGCCCGAGGAGCGAGAGCGGTACGAGATCTACCCGGAGAAGGCCGCCGTGCACGAGACGGCCGAGGCCATCAACGACAGCATCATGGCCCTCCTCGCCTCACTCGGCCGGACCGTCGGCACGGGCGCCGGCAGACGGGGTACGCGCGGGGCCTGACGAGGCCGGTCAGGCCGGCGGCGGTAGCGCCACCGGCCGCGTTCGGATAGAATCCGTCACCGCGTCGGGGTGTGGCTCAGCTTGGTAGAGCGCTCGGTTCGGGACCGAGAGGTCGGCGGTTCAAATCCGCCCACCCCGACCATCTTCAGTCCTTCTTTGCGTCCTCTTCGATACCGAGAAGACGTGCGTACGCTTCCGGGTTGTACCCCACGATGAAGTCGGCCTCGCCGAACATCGCGAACGGGAACGCCGACGCGCCCCGGGCCTGCATCTCCTCCTGGATGTGCGCCTGCATCTCGCCGTCGGCGAGGTCGTAGTCGACGTAGTCGTAAACGACGTGCTTGTCGTCGAGCCACGCCAGCGACTTCTTGCACCACGGGCAGGTGCTCAGTGTGTACAGCTCGACCTTGATGCTCTGCTCGGCCACTCGCGTCTCCTCGCTCGGGGCGGCGCGCCTCAGCTGCGTTTGAGCAGCCTGTCGTACGCCGCCGGATCGTATCCCTTGACCACCTTCCCGCCGATGCGCACGAAGGGGAAGCCGTCGGCGCCGGCGGCCTTCATCTCGGCGGAGATCTTGCGCTGCAGATCGGGGCCTGCGGTGTCGTATTCGATGACGGAGGCCCTGATGCCTCGCTGCTTGAAGTAGTCCTTTGCCTTGCGGCTCCACCCACAGGTCGTCAGCGAGTAGACCGCCACCGGTGGTGTCCTGCTCATCGTCATCCTCCACGCGGCTCGTGCCGCGTCGTCGTCGACCGTGCTGCCGCTCTCGCAGGTATACCCCGAGCTACGCGTCCGGACGCCCCGCCGCGGCCCCGGCGGCGGTCGCGGTTGAAGCCGCCGCGGCGTGGCGATACTCCATCATGACGCGACGCCGACCGTGGCGCCGCGCATCGAGGGGCAGGAGGGACCACGCCTCAGGGAGCTTCACCCCAGGCCGGAGAGCCCGGCGCCGCAGCGTCGCTCGTGTGGCTGCGGCGCGACCTGCGCCTCTCCGACAACCCGGCTCTGCTGACCGGCGCGGAACGGGCGTCGCGGCGCGGCGGCGGCCTGCTGCCGGTCTTCGTGTGGGAACCCGCAGGGGCGAGACGCTGGGCGCCCGGAGCGGCGTCGCGCTGGTGGCTGTGGCGCTCGCTGCGCGCCCTCGACGCGGACCTGGTCCGGCGCGGCTCACGGATCGCCGTCGAGAGTGGTGACCCGGCGAGCGTCCTGCCCGAGCTGGCGCGCCGGGCCGGAGCCGGAGCGGTCGTGTGGGCCTCCGGCCTCGACCCCGCAGAGCTCGTCGACGACGAGCGTGTGGCGGCGGCGCTGCGCGCCGCCGCCCTCGAGCCTCTCGTCGTCCCGCAGGCGAACCTGCTCTTCGACCCGGCCGCCCGGCGCACGCGCGAGGGGCGGCCGTACACCGTGTTCACGCCGTTCTGGCGCAACTGTCTCGCCGGATCCGAAGTGCCCGAGCCCCTGCCGGCGCCCCGGGACCTGCCGCCGGCGCCCGTGAGGCCCGCTGGACTCGACCTCGCCACGCTCGAGCGCGAGGCCGTCCGGCCGTGGTCCGCCGGCTTCGACGAGGTGTGGACCCCGGGCGAGACCGGCGCGCATCTGCGGCTCGACCGGTTCCTCGACGAGCCTCTCGCGAGCTACGCGGCCGACCGCGACCGCCCCGACCTGGAGGCCTGCTCGCGGCTCTCGCCGCACCTGCGCTGGGGCGAGCTGAGCGGCCGCCAGGTCTGGCACGCCGTCGCCGGCGTGCTCGCCGAGGCGGGCCTCGATGCGGAAGCGGCCGTAGGACCTCCCGCGTGGAGCGAGGAGCAGGCGCCGGGCCTGCGGCGGTCCGCCGGCGCCTTTCTGCGCCAGCTCGGCTGGCGGGAGTTCGGCCACCATCTGCTCCGCCACTTCCCCGAGACGCCGGAGCAGCCGCTGCACGAGCGCTTCGCCGCCTTCCCCTGGCGCGACGACCCGGCCGGCCTCGAGGCGTGGCGGCGCGGGCGCACCGGCTACCCGGTCGTCGACGCGGCGCTGGGCGAGCTGTGGGCTACCGGCTGGATGCACAACCGCGCCCGGCTGCTCGCCGGCTCGTTTCTCGTCAAGGACCTGCTCCTGCCCTGGCAGGACGGCGCCGCGTGGTTCTGGGACACCCTCGTCGACGCCGACCTCGCGAGCAACACCCTGGGCTGGCAGTGGGTGGCGGGCTGCGGGGCCGACGCGGCGCCGTACTTTCGCGTGTTCAACCCGGTGACGCAGAGCCGGCGCTTCGACCCGGACGGCGCCTACGTCCGCCGCTGGGCGCCCGAGATCGCGAGCCTCGACACGCGGCACCTGCACGCACCGTGGGAGGCGCCACAGGGCGCGCTCGCCGCCGCCGGCGTGCGGCTCGGCGAGACGTACCCGGAGCCGGTCGTAGAGCACGGCGAGGCCCGCTCCCGCGCGCTCGCCGCGTACGAAGCCGTCCGGGCACGCTGACGGGGTCTCCGGCGCCGTTCGCGGTCCCAGAGCTCGCGGACCCGGTGGGTGTCCGCAGCAGGGAACCTCAGCCGAGCGTGACGATCCGAGGCTCCGGACGATCGCCATTCCGCGTTGTCAGCACCGCGCAGGTGCGCGGCACGCCGAAGCGCGCCTTGCCGGCGGAGCCGGGGTTGAGAAAGAGCGTCTCCCCCCTCCACTCGGCGGCGGCCTGGTGGCTGTGGCCGCTCACGACGACGTCGTACCCCTCCGCCACGGGGTCGTGGCGCCCCATGAGACTCGACCCGATGTGGCAGACGATGATGCGCAGGCCGGCGACCTCCGCCTCGGCCTCCCAAGGGAGGTCCTCCCACGACGGCGGATCGGTGTTGCCGGCGACCACCGTGAGCGGCGCCAGCGCCCGAAGACGAGGCAGCACACCGCTGCCGACATCGCCCGCGTGCACGATGTGCAGCGCTCCGGCGAACAGCTCGTCGAGCTGGTCGTCGTAGTAGCCGTGCGTGTCGCTGACGACGCCGATGAAGGCGGCTTGGCCGGGTGAGGTCTCCACGAAGATAGGATACACGGAGCCGCGGACGACAGGAGCGGACGGACAGGGAGGGCGTCATGAAGGGTCTTGCCGGCAAGCGCGTGGTGATCACCGGCGGCACCAGCGGGATCGGCGCCGCGACGGCGCAGCGGTTCCGCGACGAGGGGTGCGAGGTCGTCATCCTGGCGCGCCGCCCGGGGCCGGACGTCGTCCAGTGTGACGTGAGCGACCGGGAGCAGGTCGAGCGCGCCTTCGCGAGCATCGGCAGCCTCGACGTACTCATCGACAATGCGGGGACGAGCGTGCGGAGCCCGGCGGTGGACATCGGCGCCGGCCAGTGGGACCAGGTCATCGCGACCAACCTGAGCGGCGCCTTCTGGGTCGCGCAGGCGGCGGGCCGCGCGATGCTCGCCGGCGACGGCGGCGTGATCCTCTTCACCGCCTCGACGAACGCGCTCGTCGGTTACCGGTACTACGCCGACTACAACGCGAGCAAGGCGGGCCTGGTCGCGCTCACCAAGTCGCTGGCCCTGGAGTGGGCGCCGAAGATCCGCGTGAACGCCGTGTGCCCCGGCTACGTGCTCACGCCGATGCAGGAGGCGGAGTACACGCCGGAGATGCTCGACGAGGTGAACCGGCGCATCCCGCTCGGGCGTCACGCGACGCCCGAGGAGCTCGCCGGCCTCTTCGCCTATCTCGCCGGCGACGAGGCCGCGTACTTCACCGGCTCCGTGATCGTGATGGACGGCGGCGAGACCGCCGGCAGCGTCGTGAGCGGCGGCGGCCCCGGCAGCTGACGGCCGGAGGCCGTCACACCGGGCCCTTCGCCGGGTTGCTCAGACCGGACGCGTCGTCAGTGGCCGTCCGCCCGGCTCACTCGCCGGCGCTGAACACCAGCGTCTCGGCGCCGTCCGAGCCGAACAGGGTCAGCGTGTTCCCGGCGAGGTGCGCCGACGCCGCATCTTCCAGCAGCCGTAGATAGACCGACTCCGCCTCCATGTCGGCGTCCGGTCCGGCCATCATCGTCGCGGCCAGCTTGCCGGTCGAGAAGTCGTTGCCGGGGCCGGTCGTGTACGAGCCGGAGTAGGTGTTCACAGCGCTCGACCCGGAGACCTGACCATCGGCGAACGCCGCCGTGATCGTGAAGTCGAGGGGGTCGAGGCCGCTCTCGCGCCAGCGCACGAGGCTCCATTCGGTGCCCTCCAGCTCGACGGCCGCAGGTTCGTCCGAACCGCCGCCGGCCCCATCATCCGCTCCGTCGTCCGCCCCGTCGCCCCCGCACCCGCCGAGGACGAACAGCGCGGCCGCCGCCACGACCGCCGCAGTGACGACGGCCATCGTCCCACGCCGCCTGAGCCAAGAGAGTGTCATCGCCCCCGCCTTTCGTCGCCTGCGTCGGCGCACCCGGCCGACCGCCGTCCTGTTTGGCAGGGAAGATACCACAGCGGCGCCGCGAGCACGGGGGTCGAAGGGTGGCGCCACGAGGAGAAGGCGCTGGTAGCGGCGGTAGGACTCGAACCTACGACACGCGGATTATGATTCTCATCGTACTGTGTGGATGAGTCCAGCCTGTGACGCTCCAGCCTCAGCCGTTCGCCCTGCTATGGATTCTTCTACACTGGTTGTCAGCGGT
The DNA here is from genome assembly GCA_964440225.1 of uncultured Thermoleophilia bacterium. Lineage (GTDB taxonomy): Bacteria > Actinomycetota > Thermoleophilia > UBA2241 > UBA2241 > CAIXSE01. The sequence continues at coordinate 6,764 of CAYTRM010000145.1, forward strand.
TGCACGGGTCACCATTTAGCACGATTTTAGCAAGCGCGACTGGCTGCAGCACGACTCAACAGCGAACTGACGATGGGAGACGACCATGAGCACCTGTGACTAC
>CAYTRM010000146.1:0-6850 GCA_964440225.1 uncultured Thermoleophilia bacterium
CCGTCGCGGCTGCACCAGGGCGATTTTTACGCGCTGCCGCAGAGTCCTCAACTCATGAAGCAGACGCTGATGGTGGCCGGCTTCGACCGGTACTACCAGTTCGCGCGCTGCTTCCGCGACGAGGACCTGCGCGCCGACCGCCAGCCCGAGCACACGCAGATCGACCTCGAGACGTCGTTCCTCACGGTGCCCGAGATCCGCGAGCTGCTCGAGGGCCTCATGACGGCCATCTTCGACGGCGTGGGGGAGACGTCGCCGACGACGCCGCTGCCGCGCCTGTCCTACGACGAGGCGATGCTGCGTTACGGGTCGGACAAGCCGGACCTGCGCTACGGCTTCGAGATCGTCGAGCTCAGCGAGACGTTCGCCCAGAGCGAGTTCAAGGTCTTCCGCGGCGCCGTCGAGGCGGGCGGAGTCGTGCGTGCGATCCGGGCGCCCGGCGGCGGTTCCCTCAGCCGGGCCCAGATCGACAGACTCACCGAGCACGCCAAGGAGCACGGCGCCAAGGGCATGGCCTACGTGTACGTGGAGGAGGGCCGCGCCCTGCGCGGCCCCATCGTCAAGTTCCTCGCGGAGGCCGAGCAGGCCGCGCTCGTCGAGCGCTGCGGCGGCGAGCCCGGCGACCTCATCGTCTTCGCCGCCGACGAGGCGCCCGTCGCCGCCGAGGTGCTCGGCGCCCTGCGCCTCGCGCTCATCGGGCTCCTGGCTCCCGAGCCCTCCACGCGCTGGTCGCTTCTCTGGGTGGAGGAGTTCCCGCTCTTCGAGATCGACAAGGAGACGGGCACGCTCACCTACGGGCACAACCCGTTCAGTCTGCCCACGGAGGCGACGATGCCGCTCATGGAGAGCGACCCGCTCGCCGTGCGCGGCGCCCAGTACGACCTCGTGCTCAACGGCGTCGAGCTCGGATCCGGCTCGCTCCGTAACCACGACGCCGTCGTCCAGCGCGCCATCCTGCGCGCCCTTGGCATGAGCGACGAGCGCATCGACGAGGCCTTCGGCTGGTTCCTCGAGGCGCTCGAGTACGGGGCGCCGCCCCATGGCGGCATCGGCCTCGGCTTCGACCGCGTCATCATGCTGCTCGCCGGCGCCGACTCCATCCGCGACGTCATCGCCTTCCCCAAGACCTCCTCGGGCGGCGACCCCATGACGGCCGCGCCGGGCACGGTCACCGCCGGTCAGCTCAAGGATCTCCGGGTCAGGCTCGGATAGTCGGCTGCGGTGAGGCGTCGCGCCGGGCGCCGCCGACGCGCGGCGTCGCGCCCGACCCGCGTGGCGAGCGCCCTCCGGGCTCGCTCCCGACACGCCTCGCTCAAGCTTTTTGCAGGGCTGCCGACTAGTTTGTTGAATCAGTTGACGTTTGCTAGGATGCCGTGGCTCGACCTTGTTTGTGACCTCGCGGCATTCTCGAGCCAACACGAACACATCGGGAGCTCGTTCTTCGGATCATCCGTGGATGCGCCGGGAGAGCACCCACCTGCGATAGCAGGTTCGAGAATAATGCGAGCACGGCAAGGTGGAGCGCTTCTCTTCAGGAGGCCGGCATGGGGATCTTCAAACGGAACCGGACGTTCCTGCTCACCGCGGCGTTGATCCTCGTGGTCGGGGCGCTTCTCTTCGGCGGCGTCGTCGCGGTGCGCGTTCTCGCGGCGGCCGAGACGACCGCTCCCGCAACGCTCGAAGCCCCCGAGTCGTACAACATGGTCAGCAGCTACGGCATGACCGGGTACGCGCCTCTGACCATCGAGCCCACCGCCGACACCCCGAGCTTCATCACGAAGCGGCTCGAGGAGAAGCGCGGCATCGTCCTCCTTGTGTACGTCAGCGGTGCCACCGACGACATGGAGATGCTCTCGTACTTCAACGACATCAAGGGCAACTACGCCGCCGACAGCACCTTCCTCGCCTTCGAGGCGCGCGAGTCCAAGCAGCTCGGCGACACGTTGATGCAGCTGCGCGTCAGCGACCCGCCGATCCTCGCCATCATCCGCGGCGACGGCCAGGTGGCGCAGCTCTACACCGGCTGGATCGGCTTCAAGGTGATGGAGCAGGAGATCGCCGACGCCGTGCGCGGCCTCTGAGCCTGAGGCGCGCATCCCCAAGATGGTCTGAGCGGCGCCTTCGGGGCGCCGCTTCCGTTTGACGACTCGGACGGGCGTGGTAGCATAATACCAACCATTCTGGTTGGGATTACGCTGATCCGGCATCGGGAGTCCTGTGCGCATCACCTCACGCTGCGAGTACGGCCTGCGGGCCATGGTCTACCTGGCTCGCCAGGGTGACGTGCGGCCCGTCCCTCTGTCGGAGATCGCCGCTGCGGAGGGTATTCCCGGCGCCTTCCTCGAGCGGATCCTGGGCCGACTGCGGGAGGGTGGTCTGGTCAAGGCGACGCGTGGGGCGGCGGGGGGGTATCAGCTCGCCGTGGAGGCCGGCGGGATCGCCGTCGGCGACGTGGTGACGGCTCTCGAGGGTCCGCTCGCCCTGGTGGAGTGCGTGCCCGACGGAACCGCCTGCGCCCGCGCCGGCTCGTGCGCCTCCCGGGTGGCGTGGCGCAAGCTCGACAGCGCGATCAGCGGGGCGCTGAACAGCATCACCCTGGATGATCTTACGCGGGAGGCGGTGCCTTGATGACCGGTGTGTACTACGACCATGCGGCGACCACGCCGGTAGACCCCCGCGTGCTGGAGGCGATGCTGCCCTTCTTCGGTGAGGCGTACGGCAACCCGTCCGAACTGCACCGGCTGGGCCGGGTAGCGCGCGCGGCCGTGGACGAGGCGCGCGCCCGTGTGGCCGCCGCGCTCGGCGCCGGCGAGAAGGAGATCGTGTTCACCAGCGGAGGCACCGAGGCCGACAATCTCGCGCTGCTCGGCTACCTGCGGGGATCCCCGCCCGGTCATCTGATCGTGAGCGCCGTGGAGCACCCCGCCGTCGTCGAGCCGGCGCGGGCGCTCGAGCACTCCGGCTGGGCTGTGGACCGGGTGCCGGTGGACGCCGGCGGGGTGGTGGACCTCGACGCCTACGAACGCGCCTTCCGCGACGACACGCGGCTCGTCTCGATCATGCTGGCGAACAACGTGGTCGGGACGATCCAGCCGGTGGCGGAGCTGGCGCGCATCGCGCACGAGCGAGGCGCCGCCTTTCACACCGACGCCGTCCAGGCCGTGGGAGCGGTGCCCGTGGATGTGCGCGAGCTGGGAGTCGACCTCCTGAGCCTGTCCGCACACAAGCTGTACGGCCCCAAGGGTGTCGGCGCGCTGTACGTGAAGCGGGGGACGCGGCTCACGCCGATCGTCCACGGCGGGGGGCAGGAGCGCCGGCTGCGCTCGGGCACCGAGAACGTGCCCGGAGTCGTCGGATTGGGTCAGGCGCTGACGCTCGCCGTGGAGGCGATGCCGGAGGCGCGTCCACGCATCGAGCGGATGCGGGACGACCTGGTACGAGGTCTGCTGGAGAGCATCCCGGACGTCACGCTCCTCGGGCATCCCACCCGGCGGCTTCCGGGCAACGTGGCCGTCACGGTACGGTACGTCGAGGGCGAGTCGATGCTCCTGCACCTGGACGCCCAGGGCTTCATGGTCTCGAGCGGCTCGGCGTGCGCGACCGGCTCGGAGGAGCCTTCGCCCGTGGTGCTCGCTCTGGGCGTGCCCGTCAAGGATGCGCACGGGAGCCTGCGGCTCAGCCTCGGCCGTCAGAACACACCCGCCGAGGTCGAGGCGTTCCTCCAGGCGTTCCCGCCGATCGTCGAGAAGTTGCGGCACATGAGCCCGCTCTACACGAAGGGATGACCGATGTACTCCGACTCCGTGATGGACCACTTCATCGAGCCGCGCAACGTCGGTGATATCGAGGGCGCCGGCGGGGTGGGCGAGGTCGGCGACGGGACCTGCGGCGACGTCCTGCGGATCAGTATCGCCGTCGACGCTCACGACCGCATCACCGACGCCCGCTTCAAGACGTTCGGCTGTGGCGCCGCCGTGGCGACGTCGAGCATGGTCACCGTGATGGTGAAGGGCAAGACGCTCAAGGAGGCGGCGGCGATCTCCAACACCGATGTGGCCGAGGCGCTGGGCGGCCTGCCGCCGCAGAAGCTGCACTGTTCCAACCTGGCCGCCGACGCGCTCCACCTGGCGATCCGGGACTACCTGCTGAACGCCGGCCGCGAGGCCGAGGTCGTGGAGGTGCTCTCGTCGTCCCCAAAAGGTCAGGCGCCCTCGTCGCGCTGAGCGGCGGGGTCGACAGCGCCGTCGCCGCGCTGCGGCTTGCCGGCGACGGGCGCGGCGTCGAGACCGCGACGGCGCGCCTGTGGCCCGGCTCGGACCGGCGGAGCTGCTGCTCGCCGGGCTCCCTTCAGCGGGCGGCGCGGACGGCGGCGTCTCTCGGCCTTCGGCACCACGTGGTCGACCTCGAGGCCGCCTTCGAGGACGCGGTGGTGCGCCCGTTCGAGCGCGGGTACCTGGGCGGCGAGACGCCGAACCCGTGCGCCGCGTGCAATCCGCTGCGCCTGGCGGCGCTCGCCGCGCTTGCCGGCGAGCTTGGCCTGGCGCGGCTCGCCACCGGTCACTACGCGCGGCTCGTGTGGCGCGAAGGACAGCCCTTCGTGGCTCGCGCCGCCGACCGCCGCAAGGACCAGTCGTACATGCTCTGGGCGGTGCCGCCGGACGTGCTTGGCCGGCTCGAGTTCCCGCTGGGAGAGCTCACCAAGACCGAGGTGCGCGCGCTCGCCGCGAAGGCCGGCCTCGAAGCCGCCGCCGAGCCGGAGAGCCAGGAGGTCTGCTTCGCCGTCAACGGATATCGGGAGTTTCTCGACGCGCGGGGGATCGAGCCGGACGACGGGGACATCGTCGACGAGGCCGGCGCAGTCCTCGGGCGTCATCGCGGTCACTGGCGGTACACGGTCGGGCAGCGACGCGGCCTGGGCGTGAGCGCCGGCGAGCCGTTGTACGTGCTCGAGCGGAGGGCCGCCGGGAACGAGGTCGTCGTCGGCGGCCGCGACCGCCTCGCGGTGCGCTCCGTGCGAGTGCGGGAGGTGGTCGACCGTGGTCTCGGCGACGGCGGCGGACTGCACGTGCAGTTGCGCTATCGTTCGCCGGCGGTGACCGTCGCAGGCGTGCGGCGCGGCGACGGCGGGGAGCTCGCGGTGACGCTTGCCGAGGACTTCTCGGGTCTCGCCCCGGGCCAGTCGGCGGTGTTCTACCGCGACGACGTCGTCGTGGCCGGCGGCGTCATCGCCGACGCCCTGCCGGACCGAGCCTGACGCGGCCGTTCACGGGCCTGCCGCGCGCACGCGGTATGATACTCTTCGTTCACACTGACGCAGTTCGTTCTGCACGGAAGGAGAAGTGCATGGACTTCTCGTTCGCGACTCTCGCGATGAGTACCCCGACGATCGTTCTGAGCTACGCGGCGGCGTTCTTTTTCGTCGTCGTCGCCGTTGCCGCGGCATACGCCCTGGTCAAGGCCGGCAAGACTCTGGAGAGGGTCGACAAGGTGCTCGCCGACGTCGATCAGGAGGCTCTGCCTCTGATGCAGAAGGCCGGCACGACGCTCGACGGCGTGAACGCCAACCTCGGCAACGTCGACCAGATCACCAAGGACGTCGCCGACATCACCGACAAGATCGACACGATGGCCAACGCCGTCGAAGGCGCCGTGACCACTCCGGCGCGCAAGGCCGCGGCCTTCAGCGCCGGTGTCCAGGGCGCCGTTTCGAGCTTCCTGCGCCGTGACAAGAGCTCGGACGCCGGGCGTGGGTCCGGCGCCGGCACGGGCTGGGCCGAGGCGGCGGACGAGGCCGCGGACGCCGGGGCCGGCGCGGCGCAGGCCGCGGAGGCGGCCGCGAACGCGGCCAAGGACACGATGGGCTCGGCCAAGGACGCGGCCAAGGACGCGGCCGGCGCCGCGGACGCGGCCGGCGCCACCGCGCCCGCCGGCGACGCCAAGACCGAGGGCTGATACGTGGGGTTCCCGATCAGACTGATCGTCGGCGGAGCCGTCGCCGGCCTCGCGCTCACGTACTACGTGCGCAGTCGCCGCGCCCGCACCGGCGACGGCTATCTGCAGATCATCCGGCAGCTCCCCGGCGACGCCGCGCGCCTTGTCGACGAGACCAGGGAGCGGGCCGCGAGCGCCTTCGACGTCGGCGCGACCGCGGCGCGCGACCGCGAGGCCGAGTTCAGCCGACAGCTGCAGGCCGCCGGCGCTCCACCCGACGCTTGAGGCCGGCCGTGGCGGAGACGATCACCCTCGAGGTGCCGGCCACGCTGAGCGCCCTGTCGACCGTGCGGATGGTCCTCGGCGGCATCGGCGACCGGCTCGAGTTCTCGTACGAAGAGGTCGACGAACTGCGCCTGGCGACCGACGAGCTGTTGCAGGCCGCTCTCGAGACGGAGCGGCCCGAGCGGCTGACGGTGAGTGTGGAGGTCGGCGACGGCGCCCTGCGTCTCACCGCCGGCGTCTTTCGCACCGACGACCTCCGCGTCCAGGTGGGGGTCACGCCCGGCGGCTGCATCGACCTGTGCCTGTTGCTGCGGAGCCTCATGGACGACGTCTCTGTCGAGAGCGCGCCGGACGGGTACAACGTGGTCCTGGTCAAACGCGGCGCGGGGAGCGGCGCGTGAGCCCACGCGATGAGAAGCGAGTCAACGACCCGCTCGACCTCCAGGCTCCTCCCGGTCAGGCGCGCGCCGTGCAGCCCGAGGACGACGAGCCGGCGCCCGCCACCCCCGGATCCGGGGCCGACTCCAAGGGGCGCGGGCGCGACGACTCGGAGAAGCTGGACCAGTACCTCCTGCGGCGATACCACCTGCACGGCGACCGCAAGGCGCGCGAGCAGCTGATCACCATGTACCTG
>CAYTRM010000147.1:0-209 GCA_964440225.1 uncultured Thermoleophilia bacterium
TCCCAGCGGATCCGCCAGCGGATCTGCGAGTGGCACTGCGAACGGTGCCACGCCAAACCCCCACATGGCGCGACGGCAGGCCCGGGCTGAGGAGCGACGCCACAGGAGTCGCACACAGGAAGCGCGCACAGGAGTCGCGCGCCGGGCGGGGCGCACAGGCGGCGCGCGGCGACACGGTGCTACTCGCGGTGCTCCGTGACGCTGAAGCC
>CAYTRM010000147.1:219-6839 GCA_964440225.1 uncultured Thermoleophilia bacterium
CGGCGGTGCGTACCTCCGGCGTCGCGACCGTAGCTGACACCCGCGCGCATCGCGGGCTACTCGCGGTGCTCCGTGACGCTGAAGCCGCCCAGGCGGCAGAACTCGTCGCGGCGGGCGGTCACGAGGTCCTCGCGGACCATCTCGGTCACCAACTCTGAGAAGCCTACCTCGGGGCGCCAGCCGAGGCGCTCGCGCGCCTTGGTCGCGTCGCCGAGGAGCGTCTCGGCTTCGGCGGGCCGGTAGTAGCGCGGGTCGACGCGGACGACGACCGTGCCCGGGCGGCGTCGACGGAGTCGACTGCCTCCGCCTCCTCCTCCTCCTCCTCCTCCTCTTCCTCCTCCTCCCCGCTTCCCTCCCAGCGCAGGCTCACGCGAACCTCGGCGAACTCGCGGGCGTGGCCCCAGTCGCGCGGCGATCACAGGGAGACCCGGCAGCGGCACCACGAGCGGATCCGCCAGCGGCACCACGAGCGGATCCGGCAGCGGTGCCGCGAGCGGATCCGGCAGCGGTGCCACAGGGAGATCCGGCAGCGGTGCCACAGGGAGATCCGGCAGCGGTGCCACAGGCGGCGCCACGCCGCAGCGTTGTTCTGGGCGTGGGGTCGGCGCTCCCGGGCGGGCGAGGAGCCGGGCCTGGTGGTGTCGCGAGCGGGTCGGCGCTCCCGGGCGGGCGAGCGGCCGGAGCTACTGGCCGCGCCGCTACTCGCGGTGGTGGGTCACGGAGAAGCCGCCGCGGACGGCGAAGTCGTCGCGGCGCGCCTGCGTGACGTCCTCCGCGACCATCTCGGCGACGAGCTCGGCGAAGCCGACCGTGGGGGTCCAGCCGAGGCGGTCGCGCGCCTTCGTGGCGTCGCCGAGGAGGGTGCCGACCTCGGTCGGGCGGTAGTAGCGCGGGTCGACGCGGACGACGACCGTGCCGGGGCTGAGGGCGCCGTTGGCCTTGGGCGCCGGGGCGCCGGAGGCGGGCGTGGCCGGGGCGCCGGAGGCGGGCGTGGCCGGGGCGCCGGTCGGCGCCGTCGTGGTCACGTCGCCGGCCCGGCGGCCGCCGGGCAGCGGCTCGTGGCCAGCGCACACGGCGGCGAGGCGGGCGGCGTCGACGGAGTCGACTGCGCCGGCCTCCTCCGCCCCGCTCCCCTCCCAGCGCAGGCTCACGCCGACCTCGGCGAAGGCGCGCTCGGCGAACTCGCGCACGCTGTGCTGCTCGCCGGTGGCGACCACGTAGTCGGCCGGCTCGTCCTGCTGCAGCATCAGGTACATGGCGCGCACGAAGTCGCGGGCGTGGCCCCAGTCGCGCAGCGAGTCGAGGTTGCCGAGCCAGAGATCGGTCTGCAAACCCAGAGCGATGCGCGCCACGGCGCGCGTGATCTTGCGGGTGACGAAGGTCTCGCCGCGCACGGGGCTCTCGTGGTTGAAGAGGATGCCGTTGCTGGCGTGCATGCCGTACGCCTCACGGTAGTTCACGGTGATCCAATAGCCGTAGACCTTGGCGGCGCCGTACGGGCTGCGCGGGTAGAAGGGCGTCGTCTCGCGCTGCGGCACCTCCTGGACGAGGCCGAACATCTCGCTGGTGGACGCCTGGTAGAAGCGTGTGCGCTCGGCGATGCCGAGGATGCGCATCGCCTCGAGCAGGCGGAGCGTGCCGAGCGCGTCGGAGTTGGCCGTGTACTCCGGGGTCTCGAAGCTGACCTGCACGTGGCTCTGGGCGGCGAGGTTGTAGATCTCGTCCGGCTGGGTTTCCTGCACGATGCGGATGAGGTTGGTGGCATCGGTGAGGTCGCCGTAGTGCATGAAGAAGCGGCCGCCGGGCAGGTGCGGATCCTGGTAGAGGTGGTCGACGCGGTCGGTGTTGAACGAGCTGGCGCGGCGCTTGATGCCATGGACGAGGTAGCCCTCGTCGAGCAGGAGCTGGGCGAGGTAGGCCCCGTCCTGGCCGGTGATGCCTGTGATCAGCGCCGTCTTGGTCATGCGTTCTCCCGGTACCAGTCGTAGGTGCGTCGCAGGCCGTCCTCGAGGCCGATGGTGGGCGCCCAGCCGAGCGCCTTGATGCGCCCGACGTCCATGAGCTTGCGCGGCGTGCCGTCGGGCTTGGAGGCGTCCCACTCGACGGGGCCGCTGTAGCCGACGACGCGCTGGATGAGCGCGGCGAGCTCGCGGATCGTGAGATCCTCGCCGCAGCCCACGTTGAGCAGGCCGTCGGGGACGTCGGCTGCGTGCACGTTCTGCAGGCAGAACGAGACCGCGCGGCCGACATCGTCCACGTAGAGGAACTCGCGGCGCGGAGCGCCGGTGCCCCAGAGGGTGACGCCGGCGGCGGCGGAGCCGGGCGGAGCGGCTGCGCCGCCGCCCTCCTCCCCCACCCCCCGCTTGGCGTCGTCGAACTTGCGGATCATCCCCGGGAGCACGTGGCTCGACTCCCGGTCGAAGTTGTCGCCGGGGCCGTACAGGTTGGTCGGCATCAGCGAGAGGTAGTCGGCGCCGTACTGGCGGTTGAGGCTGCGGCACATCTCGATGCCGGCGATCTTGGCGATGGCGTAGGACCGGTTGGTCTCCTCCAGCGGGCCGGTGAGCAGGTACTCCTCGCGGAGCGGCTGCGGGGCCTCACGCGGATAGATGCATGAACTACCGAGGAAGATGAGGCGCTCGACGCCGTGGCGGAAGGCCTCGCCGATGACGTTGAGCTGGATGAGCAGGTTCTGCTCGACGAACTCCCACGGCTGCTCCCAGTTGGCCATGATGCCGCCGACCTTGGCCGCGGCCAGGATGACTGCGTCCGGCCGCTCGGCGGCGAAGAAGCTCCGCGTCGCCGCCTGGTCGGTGAGGTCGAGCTCCGAGGAGCGGCGCACGATGACGTCCGTGAAGCCCTCCGACTGCAGCGTCCTGAGCACAGCACCGCCCACCAGGCCGGTGTGACCGGCGAGGAAGATGCGTGACGATCTGCCGACGAGTCTGGGCATGCCGAACGCCATTCTATCCCCCCGCGCAACGTCAACGGTCTGTACGCATCGTACACGATGTAAACTTGCGGCGGAGGTGCAACCATGAGCAACGTCGTAGCAACCAGATTCCCACAAGAGACGGTCCAAGCCCTGGACGCTGTGGCGCGCGAGCGCAGACGCACGCGCGCCGAGATCGTCCGCGAGGCAGTGGACGTGTACCTCGCCCGCTGGGCCGACTACGCCATCGCGCTGGACAGGCTCGCCGACCCTACCGACGAGGTGGTCGACGCCGAGACGTTCTGGCAAGAGCTCGAGGCCGGCGGTGACTGAGCCGCCGTACGTCGTCCGCTTCAAACGCTCCGTGCTGCGCGACCTGCGGCGGCTCGACCCGCTCGCCCGGGAGCGCGTGCGCTGCGCCATCCACGAGCGACTGGCTCGCGACCCGCGCCTCGGCAAGCGCCTCGCCGGGGCCCGCGAGCCGCGATCCGGCCGCCCCCTCTGGAGTCTGCGCGCCGGCGACTACCGCATCGTCTACACGTTCAGCGATGCGGAGCTGTGGATCCTCGTCGTGCGCGTCGGGCATCGCCGCGCCGTCTACGACGACCTCTGACGCCGGAGGCGCAGGGCAGCCTCAGACCTTGTACGGCAGCGGCTCCATCGGGAGCACGCCGGCGAGGCTCTCGTACTCCGGGTCCTTGTGCAGGAGCACCGCGCCGGAGCGGACGGCGAACGCGGCGATGAGGGCGTCGGCAAACGACACGCGGTGCCGACCCTTGATGCGCGCCGCAGTGAGCATCGTCGCCTCGTCCATGCCCCAGATGATGGACACGCCGAGCTGCAGCAGGAGTGCTGTGCAGCGGTCAGCCTCCGCTTGGCCGTCGTCCCGGAGGATCACGTAGTGGGCCTCCAGCAGCACCGGCCAGGGGAGCAGCGTGCTCTCGAGTCGTAACGCAGCCTCGACGCGGTCGGCGCCGGCTTCGTCCTCGATGAACGCGAGGACGGCCGACGTGTCGAGCAGCAGCGGCGCTTCAGCTCGACTCGTCGAGACCACGGTCCGCCTTGCGCTCCTCGAGCAGCTTCTCGGTGAAGCTGCGACCCCGCCCGCGACCGCGCAGCGCATGGAGTGCGTCGGCCGGGACCGGCACGACGCTGATAGTCTCGCCGTCGTCGAGCCAGACGAGTCTGGAACCGCCGTCGATGTGATAGCGCCGGCGTATGGCCGCTGGCACCACCGTCTGTCCTCGCTTGGTCACTGACGTCTCCATGTCCACACCTCCGCACCCGCAGTATGCAAGGCGTTCTGCGACTACGCAAGGCGTATCGACCTTCTGATATGTCACTATCCGCCGTGAGTGTACAGCGACCGCGATGCCGGTGGCAGAGTGACGATCGGAGTGCCTGGTTGACGCTGCGCCGGCCGGCGCATCCGCCTCGGCGGGAGCCTACCCCTCTGCGGAGGCCTCCACGAAGCGCACGCCGGGCAGCGCGCGGAAGTGCGCGTCGTGGGTCCAGAGCTCGGCGTGATACCGGCGCGCCGTGGCGTAGATGATGCTGTCGGCGAGGGGAAGCTTGTGCGCGCGGCCAAGCCTGCCGGCAACGGCCGCGAGGTCTGCGCTTAGGACTGCCACCCGCGCCTGCCGCATGGCCGCCACTGCTTCAAGCGCTGCCGTCTCGTCCAGCTCGCGCGCCAGCGTGCGCCAGACCTCCGTGAGGCACACCGTCGGGACGACGAGCTCGGCCACATCCCGGAGCGCCTCACCGTAAGCCTCCCCGTACGGGGTGCCGGCGAGGCTCTCCACCCACCCGCACGAATCGACGACGATCACAGTCTGTCCTCGTCGTCGCGCTCCACCGTGGTGTCGATGCCCGGGAACATGCCGAAGCACTCGCTGAGCGGCCGCGCTGGGACCGCGACCACAAGGCCGCCATAGGCCATGACCTCCATCGACTGCCCCGGCTCCAGGTCCAGCGCCTCGCGCACGTCTTCGGGGATCACGATCTGGTACTTCCTGGAGAGCTTCACCTGCGTCATGGGTGACCTCACGAGGTCGCGAACGATAGATGTCGCGTTCAACGCTACCATTATCGACCTCCTGCGCCCACTGCTCTCCGTTGCAGTATCGAGGATAGACCCGAAGCGGCAGCTGGAACAGGTGGACGACCGGTGACCCGAGTTGACGGTGCCCAGATCCCTGGGTGACGTTGCCCAAGGCGCCCGTCTACGCCTCGGCGGGCGCCTCCACGAAACGCACGCGGGGCAGCCCGCGGAAGTGCGCGTCGTGGGTCCAGAGCTCCGCAGCGTGCCTCCGTGCGGTCGCGTAGATGATGCTGTCGGCGAGCGGCAGCGCATGAGCCAGACCGGCGCGGCCGGCCTCCACCGCGAGAAGTGGATCCAGCACCGCGACCACCCCCCGGCGCATGGACGCCAGGGTCTCGAGCGTATCCGCCTCACCGTGAGATCGCGAGAGGACGCGGTAGACCTCGGCGATGCAGATGGTCGGCACCAGGAGCCCCGTCGGATCGGCCAGCGCCGGCCCATAGAGCCCTCCGTGCGCCGAACCGCGCAGATGCTCCAGCCAGCCGCAGGAGTCCACGACCCTCACAGCCGGTCCTCGTCGTCCCTGCCCACCTCGGGACTCAGGTCCGGGAAGCGCCCGAACAGGTCGCTCGGGGCGACGGAGCGGACGACGCGCAAGACCCGGTCGAGGACGAACACGTCAAAGGTCTCTCCAGGCTCGAGGTGCAACTGCTCGCGCACGTCCTCAGGGATCACGATCTGGTACTTGCTCGAGAGCTTCACAAGGGTCATGGGCGACCTCGCGGTCTGGGCATCGATGTACATTGCGTTCAACGATACCACCATCGACCTCCTGTTCGGCGTTGGCCTGCCTCTGCTCCCGTAAGGCTACGGTGGCGCTCGGCCGGCGACAAGAGTGACGAAGCGCTCGAGGGGCTCACATCGGCGCTCACGCGCCGAGCGGCACCAGCTCGAGGTCCGTCTGGGCGAAGTCGCCGCCGACGCAGAGCAGGGGTAGCCCCGAGAGCTTGGCGATCCCATACGTGAGGCAGTCACCGAAGTTCAGGGCCGCAGGGTGCCTGCCCTTGCCGTAGCGAAGGAAGGCCGCCCAGGCGACCGGCCAGTGATGCGGCTCGAACGGCAGCGTCTCGATCTCGAAGCGCGCCATGATCAGCGCCAGCCGTGACGACGCCTCCCGTGACCAGCGGGCGTTGCGGCCGTCGAGCACCATGGCGGCTTCTACCAGCGAGGGAGCGCCGACCTTGATGAGCGGCGCATCGGCAAGCAGGCCGAGGAGCGCCTGGGAGCCTTGCTCCGCCATGACCAGAGACACCAGCGCCGACGTGTCGAGGATCATGCCCTACTCCGGAAGCCCGTCCGGCCCGTAGCCGATGACGGCATCGTCGCGGGCGGAATCGTGCGGCTGACCCCGCTCTTGCGGCGGCACGAGGCTCCAGATCTCTTCTTCCATGAAGCGCAGGAGCTCGGCCCTGCGGGCCTCGGGGTCCACCCCGCTGGTGAGGCGCTGCCGCCGCTCCTCCAGCGCCACGCGAACGGCCTGCGTCTTGCTCTCGCCGGTGAGGGCGGCGACCTCTGCGGCCAGCCGCTCCACGGCCGCGTTCTTGATGGTGAGGGCCACGTTCATCTCCCCCTGAGTATGACCATGCA
>CAYTRM010000148.1:0-6827 GCA_964440225.1 uncultured Thermoleophilia bacterium
CCTCTGCGTCGCCGGCACCGAGATGGCCCGCTACTACGGCCTGCCGGCCGAGTCCTCGGGCCTCGGCACGCAGACGTACGAGCCCGACATGCAGACCGCCTGGGAGAAGGCCGGCAGCGGCCTGCTGGTGGCGCTCGCCGACCCGGACGTCCTCGTCGGCCCGGGGCTGCTGGGGGGCGCCACGATCCTCTGCCTCGAGCAGATCGTCCTGGACGTCGAGATGATCCGCAACGCCCGCCAGGCCCGCGCCGGCGTGCCCGTCCGCGACGACCTCTGGCTCGACGAGATCCTGGACAAGGTCGGGCCGTGCGGCTCGTTCCTCGGCGAGCGCTCCACGCGGCTCGGCACCCGGAGCGGCGAGTGGCGCCTCAGCGACTTCGGCGTCCAGGGCAGCTGGGACGCGTGGCGGGCGGCGGGGTCACCGAGCACGCTCGCTGCCGCCCGTGAGCGCGTCGAGGAGCTCCTCGCCGGGCACGTCTCGCTGCCGTACAGCGACGACCAGGCGGCGGCTCTCGCCGAGTTGCAGCGACGCGCCGACGCGGCGTCGTAGCATCTCGACCGATCCGGGGCGGCGGCGCGCCAGCGCCGCCGCGTGGTGGCTCCGTCAGTCGCCCAGAGCGTCGTACACGAGGCCCGTGAGCAGCTTGGGGTAGAAGTACGTGGACTTCTGCGGCATCGTCTCGCCGTGATCGGCGACGGCGCGCACCTGGCTCACCCGCGTCGCCGGCAGAAACGCGCCGAGGGCGTACCCGCCGCCGGCGAGCGCCTCCAGCGCCTCGAGGACGCTCTTCGCGTAGTCGATGTGTCGCTCGGCGTCGCTCGCGTCCATGCCGAGCGCTTCGTGAAAGACCAGCTCGTGCAGAGCCGTCACCGACAGCCCGGCGGCCTCGGGAGAAAAGCCGGAGGCGAGCAGGCGCTCCGTGGCGGCCGGCTCGCGTGCCTTCAGGATGAGGCACGTGGCGCTCGCGGTGAGGTACAGGCCGAAGACCCTGTCCTCTCCTGCGTGTGCGCTCACTTCGTCGAGCGCGTGACGACACGCATCGCCTTCCGTGAGCGGCTCGCCGGTGAGCTCGAAGGAAGTCTCGAGGCGCCGGCGCAGCTCCTTGATGCCGGGCACGTCGACGCCTCGTACCAGGCGATGCGTCGGGAAGACGGTGAGGCCCGGATCGCCGATGCTGCACAGGTAGACCATCAGCGTGTCGGCGCTGTGGTCGCCGGCCGCGCGGCGCTCGTCCCGGTAGGCGAGCGCGGTCTCGTAGCGGTGGTGACCGTCGGCGATGTACAGCGGCCGGTCGCGCAGCGCGGCCGCCGCGCGTTCCGCGGCGGGGCCGGCGAGAGGCACGAGGCGATGCCGGTTGCCGTCGCCGTCCGTGGCCTCACGCGGCGCGGCCGCGGAAGATCCGCTCGCAGCCGCCTCGAGCGCGGATCCGACCGCACCGTCGTCGTCCGGGAAGAGGAGGAAGATCTGGCTGAGGTCGGCGTGCGCGGCCCGGTAGAGCCGGAGCCGGTCGAGCTTGGGTCCGGAGTGCGTGCGCTCGTGCGGAAGGACGACGCGGTCGTCGAAGCCGGCGAGCTCGAGGCGCGCGATGAAGCCGCGCCGCGTGCGTACGCGGCCGTCCGGCCCCGTGTACGTCTGGTCGACGAGGTACAGGCACGGCTCCTCGTCGCGTAGCAGCACGCCGTCGTCGCGCCAGCTCGCGAAGGTCGCGGCGGCCTTCGCGTACGCCGAGTCGCGGGCCGTCTCGCCGGGGAGTACCGGGAGATCGATGTGGCCGGCGTTGTAGGGGCTCCGCGCCCGCAGCTCGGCGGCCTGCGCCGCGGGGATGACGTCGTAGGGCGGCGCGACGAGCTCGTCGAGCGGAAGGTCGTCGCGGTAGCGGATACCGCGGAACAGGGAGACGTTGGCCATGACCCTCCTCGCCCTCGCGGGCGTACGCGTGTGTGCGGCGCCGTCTTGCCAGCGCCGTCGCGCGTGGCTGCGGCAGAGTATAGCGGGGCCGGACGAGGTGCTAGTTGCGGATGATGACCGGCATGCCGACGACGACCAGGTCGAAGAGCTGGATGACCTCGGCGTTGTGCATGCGGATGCAGCCGTGCGAGGCGTAGGTGCCGATCGTGCCCTCGGAGCTCGGCGGGACGCCGTGGATGCCGATGGCCGGCGCGCTGGTGCCGATCCAGCGCGTGCCGAGCGGGTTGTTGACGCCGGGCGGGACAGGCTCGGCGTCCTTGGCCCAGTCCGAATCCGGCGGCATCCAGGTGGGGTCCTCGCTCTTGTTCACGATCGAGTACGAGCCTGTGGGCGTGGGGTAGGCCGCCGAACCGGCGGCGATGGGGTAGCTCTTGTACAGCTTGCCGCCGCGGTAGAAGTAGAGGCGCAGGTCGCCGAGGTCGACGATGAGCTGACCGCTCAGAGCGTTGAGCACGTTGCCGCCGACGATGCCGTCGACCTCGAGGCCGTAACGGGCCTGCAAGGCGCGGACCGCCTTCTCGGTGGCCGCGTCGTACAGGCCGGACTTCGCGCTCTTGAGCACGCCGGCGTCGGTGAGCTTCTTCTGGAGTGCCTTGACGTCCTTGCCACGTGCGCCCGTCCACATGACGGCGGAGCCGAACTTCTCCGTGCTGTCGACGACGAACGTCTGCCTCTTGGTGACGACGTTGCCGCCCTTGTCGGCTGCGGTGATGACGATGGTGTGGCGGCCCTGGGCGAGGCCGCTGGTGCCGAACTTGAACTTGGGCGGCGTCCCGGTGAGCTTGCGCTCCTCGCCGTCCAGCACGAACTTGATCTCCGGCGTGCCGAGCTGGTCGGTGGCCTTGACGCGCACCGTGATGCCCGCCTTCTTGATGGTCTTGGGCAGCTGGGTCGTCTTGAGCTCGGGCGGCTCGGCGTCGACGAAGACGCTCAGGTTCTTCGTGGTCGTGTTGCCGGCGCGGTCCGAGGTCGTGATCGCGACGTCCGACGGACCGTCAGGCAGGTTGGCGCTGACGGAGTAGGCGCCGGAGGCGTCGGCCGTGCCGCTGGCCTTGACGGCGCCGCTGCTCACGGTGACCGTTGCAAAGGGCTCCGTCTTGCCGCTGAAGGTGGGAGGCGAGGTGTTGATCTGGCCCTCATCGGCGTCGCCGTCCAGCTCGAGTGTGGGAATGCTCGTGTCGACGGTGAAGTGCCAGTCCTCGCCCACCTGCCGCCGGAAGATGTTGGAGCTGGTGGCCTCGAACGCCACTGAGTGCGATCCGTCCGACAGATCGCCGGTGGTGAAGGACAGCTTGTCGCCGTTGCGCTTGGACTCGGCGGTGACGTCCTTGCCGTCGAAGGCCACGCGGACGTTCTTGAGCTTCGCCAGACCCTTGACGTTGAGCACGACGGTGAGAGAGCGGTTCTTGACGTACGAGTCTGGACCCGGCGTGACCGCTGAGACACGAGGAACGCCGATCAGCTGCCAGCCGAGGATGACGGCCGACACGCAAACCGCCGCTACGACTATGTACGGCCAGCGGCGGCGACTACGTTCGCGCTTGTAGACTCTGTAGCTTGCTTCCGGCATTTGCCCTTTCCGGGAGGATATCGCTCCGATTATACCCAGAATATCGACAGTGTCCTCGTTGTGCTGGAGTAGCGCCATGGAACGGTCGTCCAGATGCGCACGCGAGAGCCGCTGCCGGGGGCAGGAATGCGGCGCGCCGCGGCTAACTCCCGTCCATGGACGACTGCCGTGCCGACTCGCTCGCTGCCCCTCCGCTCCTGGCGCCCGTGACGTGTGGAGGCGTCGCGTGAAGACGGTGCCCTTCGTCCTGCGTGACCACCGCGAAGAGCTCTGGAGGCGCTGGGCCGGGTCGCTCGACGAGCGCGTCGCGCCCGACTACCGGGAGCTCATCGGCAGCCCGCTCGGCCAGAAGATGGTGCGGACCTTCGTGGACGACCTCTGCGCCTTCCTCGACTGCGAGGACTACGAGGCGCCTGCGCTGGTGCGGCGTGCGGAGGAGCGCGTCGCCGCCGACGCGTCCTACCGCCTGGCGCTCGGCTTCACCGTCGTCGATCTGGTGGTCGCCCTCCAGTCGCTGCGAGGGGCGATCATCGACGTCCTGCTGGACGCGCTGGTCCTCGACGAGCTGCCGTCCTTCGCCGACACGCTCGTCCAGGTCAAGCGGAGCGACGACCTGATCGACCGTCTGGTGTGCGCGACGATGACGGCGACCTGACGCCGTCCGCCGGCCGGCCGTCGCGACCCTCCGGCCGGCTTGCCCCCTCCCGGCCTCGCGGGTAGGCTTCGCCGGATGCTTCGCCTCGCCCTCATCTTCGGCGGTCGCTCGGCCGAGCACGAGATCTCCCTGGCCTCCGCGCGGTACGTCGCCTCGATGCTGGATCCCGACCGCTATGAGGTGATCCCCGTCGGGATCACGCAGGCGGGGCGCTGGGTCGTACCGGCCGACTTCGACGAGGCGCTGACG
This sequence comes from uncultured Thermoleophilia bacterium, assembly GCA_964440225.1. Taxonomy (GTDB): domain Bacteria; phylum Actinomycetota; class Thermoleophilia; order UBA2241; family UBA2241; genus CAIXSE01. Next base: position 4,444 of record CAYTRM010000148.1, read on the forward strand.
AGAGGGCTCAATGACGCTCCCTCGCAGGCGGCCCACCTGGTCTCCGACCCGACCCGGCCGGGACTCGAGCTCGCCGACGGGTCGTTTCGCGAGCTCGATTTCGCCTTCCCCATCATGCACGGCACCTACGCCGAGGACGGGACGATCCAAGGCCTCCTCGAGATGGCCGGCCTCGCGTACGCCGGCTCGGGAGTGGTCGCCAGCTCCGTGGGCATGGACAAGGAGCTGATGAAGGCCGTCTTTGCCGCCGCGGGTCTTCCCCAGATGGACTACCTCGCGCTGCGGGACGGCGCCGCGACAGGGCCCGCCGCCGTCGCCGCCGTCGAGGAGCGGCTCGAGTATCCGGTGTTCGTCAAGCCGGCCAATCTCGGCTCCAGTGTCGGCATGACCAAGGCGCACGACCGCGCCGAGCTCGTCGCCGCGCTGGAACTGGCCGCCGTCTTCGACCGCAAGACCATCGTCGAGGCGACCTGTGACGGGCGCGAGCTCGAGTGCGGCGTCCTCGGTAACGATGCCCCTCGGGCGTCGGTGCCCGGCGAAGTCGTCCCGGCCAACGAGTTCTACGACTACGAGGCGAAGTACACCGAGGGCATGATGACGTTCTCCATCCCCGCCGACGTCGGTGCCGCCCACCGGGACGAGACCATGGCGCTGGCGGTGGCGGCGTTCACGGCGATCGACGGCGCCGGTTTCGCGCGCTGCGACTTCTTCCTCGAGCGCTCGACCGATCGCATCATCCTGAACGAGATCAACACGATCCCCGGGATGACGAGCATGAGCGGCTTCCCCCGGCTATGGGCGGCGACCGGTGTCGACGGCGGGAGTCTGGTCGAGGAGATCGTCAGGCTCGGGCTCGAGCGTCACGATCGCATGGCCCGGCTCAAGACGGCGCGCTGACCTCACCGGGCGGTCCTTCGACCGGCGCGGGCGGCCGCCTCGCCGCGGGCTACCTGGATCTCGCGCTGCCGGTGGGCTGCGTCATCCGCTCCACCCACGAGTCGAGGCCGGGGACGTACCGCAGATACTTGAACAGGTAGGTCTCGGCGTCGGCCTTCGCCTCGACCGTGAAGACGACCGTGCCCTCTGCCCCCTTCTCGGACGAGAAGGCGACCAGCTCGAGGCCCGACTTGGAGAGGTACTGCACCGCCGCGATCTTCGCCGATGGCAGGCTCAGCGACTGGGCGTACTCGGTGCGCGCCTCCCTGGCCGCCGTCTTCGTGTCGTTGGTCACCGCCTGATGGGCGGTGAAGATCGACATGCCGTCGAGTACGACGACCGCGACGATCGCGATGACGAGGGCGACCCAGAGGATCTCGCGGATGAAGCCGTCCTGACGTCGCAGGTGAGAAGTGCGCAGCACCGTGCCTCCTTGATCCATGCCAGGCCTGTCTCCCTTCTATCGGCGGGAGCGCCGCTTAGTTTACGTCAGGCGCCTGGGTGAGGCCTATGCAAAGGATGGCGAGGTCGTCGGCCGGCGGCCGGGCTGCGAAGCGCTCGCCGGCCGCGAGCAGCCGCTCGACGACGAGGCCCGCGGCGCGGCCGTGGCAGCCGGCGAGTTCGGCCGCCATGCCGTCCTCGAAAAAGCGGCCCTGCTCGTCACGCAACTCCGTCAGCCCGTCGGTGAACAGGATGACGAGGTCGCCGCGCTCGAGGCGGATGCTCTCCGTGGGGTAGGGCTCGAGTGCGGCGCCGAGCTCGACGCCGATCGCCGGCTCGGTGAGCAGGAGCGGACGCTCGACGGTCTCCCGACGCACGAGGAACGGAGTGGGGTGCCCGGCGCTCGCCATCTGGATGAGCCCGAGGCGCGGGTTGAGAAGCCCGAAGAGCACCGTGACGAAGCGCTCGCTCGCGGGCCCGAAGTCGGGCTGTTCGAGGAGGCCGTTGCGGAGTTCCTGCAGCGCTTCGCCGGGGCGCGTCGGCCACGAGAGCTGCCCGCCCTGCACGGCGGCGCGCAGCATGTACTTGGTGACGAACGTCGTGGCCATGGCGTCGACGCCCTTCCCGGCCACGTCGCCGATGGTGAAGGCGAGATTCGTGGACGGCGGGCGAGAGAAGTAGTCGACGAAGTCGCCCCCGCTCAGCACGCCGGCGCTCGCCGAGCGATAGGTGAAGGCGATGTCCAACCCGGGGAGCGACGGCGGCGCGGCCGGCAGCAGGCGCCGCTGCAAGCGCTCGGCGACGTCCGCCAGCGCCGTCTGCTCCGTCGCGAGGCGGCCGCCCCCGGCCAGGTCACCGAGGCGGTGCGCGGCGACACCGGCCAGCGCCGCCAGACGCCGGGCGTCCCGCGGAGCGTACGTGCGGTCCCGGTCTCCGACCTGGACGAACCCCAGCACCGAGCCTTCCGCGTCGAGCAGCGGGACGCAGGCGAAGGCGTGGAGCCCGTC
>CAYTRM010000149.1:0-6817 GCA_964440225.1 uncultured Thermoleophilia bacterium
CAGGCCGTCGGTGCCCTTCTTGAGCTCGACGAAGGCGCCGAAGTCGGTGGTCTAGACGACCCGGCCGGTGAACACGTCCCCGACCTCGACTTCCTTGGTCATCGCCTGGATGCGGTTCATGACGCCCTCGGCGGCTTCCTGGTCGGGGGCGCAGATGAAGATCGTGCCGTCGTCCTGGATGTCGATGTCGGCGCTGAACTCCTCGGTCATACCGCGGATGGTCTCGCCGCCCTTGCCGATGACGAGCCCGATCTGGTCGGGGTTGATCTGGATGCTGAAGATGCGCGGCGCCCACTGGCTGAGCTCGCCGCGCGGCTCGGCGATCGTCTCGGTCATCTTGCCGAGGATGAAGAGCCGCGCCTTGCGCGCCTGCTCGAGCGCCTCGGTGAGGATCTCGAAGGTCACGCCGGTGATCTTGATGTCCATCTGCAGCGCCGTGATGCCCTCGGCGGTGCCGGCGACCTTGAAGTCCATGTCGCCGAGGTGGTCCTCGACGCCGGCGATGTCGGTGAGGATGACGTAGTCGTCGCCTTCCTTGATGAGACCCATCGCGGTGCCGGCCACCGGAGCGCTGATCTTCACGCCGGCGTCCATGAGCGACAGCGTCGAGCCACAGACGCTGGCCATCGACGACGAGCCGTTACTCTCGAGGATCTCGGACACGATGCGGATCGTGTACGGGAAGTCGATCTCGTTCGGCAGGACGGGGACGAGCGCGCGCTCCGCGAGGGCGCCGTGGCCGATGTCGCGGCGCTTGGGGCCGCGCATGAACCCGGTCTCGCCGACACAGTACGGCGGGAAGTTGTAGTGGTGGATGTAGCGCTTCTTCTCCTCGATGCCGAGGCCGTCGATGCGCTGGAACTCGCCGGTGCCGCCGAGCGTGAGCAGGCTCATCGCCTGCGTCTCGCCGCGGGTGAAGAGGGCGCTGCCGTGCGTACGCGGGACGACGCCGACCTCACAGCTGATGGGCCGGATCTCGTCGGTGGCGCGTCCGTCGGGACGCCGCTTCTCGACGGCGATGCGGCGGCGGACGATGTCCTTCTCGACCTTGGCGAGGGCGCGCTTGACCTGCGTCACGCGCTCGGCCTCGGACTCGTCGGTGAGCAGCTGCTCGATCGCGGCCTTCTTGACGTCCGACGTGGCGTCCTGGCGGGCCTTCTTGTCGGCGGCCTGGGTGGCCGCGTCGAGCGCCGCGCCGAAGCCCGTGCGCACCTCGTTCAGCACGCCTTCGTCGACGGTGAACTCGGGCACGTCCCACTTGGGCTTGCCGCACAGCTCGCGGAGCTTGAGCTGCACGTCGACGAGCTTCTTGATGTCTTCGTGCGCGAGGCGCAGAGCCTCGACGATGACGCTCTCTGAGACCTGCTGGGCGCCGGCCTCGACCATGACGATGGCGTCGGCGGTGCCGGTCACCACGAGATCGAGGTCGGATTCGTCCTGGATCTCCTCGAGCGTCGGGTTCACGACGAGCTGGCCGTCGATGCGACCCACGCGGACCGAGCCGATGGGGCCCATGAAGGGGATCTCGCTGATCGTCAGCGCCGCGGAGGCGCCGAGCGTCGCGAGGACGTCGTACGAGATCTCGTAGTCGACCGACAGCGTGGTCGCGACCACGTGGACCTCGTTCATGTAGCCCTTGGGGAACAGCGGCCGGATGGGCCGGTCGATCTGACGCGCGCCGAGAATGGCCTTCTCGCTCGGGCGGGACTCGCGCTTGATGAAGCCGCCGGGGATCTTGCCGGCCGCGTAGTGCCGCTCTTCGACGTCGACGGTCAGGGGGAGGAAATCCTGCCCCTCGCGGGCTGCCTGCCGACCGGTAGCGGCCACGAGCACCACGGTGTCGCCGCAGCGCACCAGCACCGAGCCGTTGGCCTGCTTGGCCAGACGGCCGGTCTCGAGGGTGATGGTCTGACCCCCGACTTCTACTTCCAGAATGTTCATCTCTTCCTTCGTCTCTCTCTGACCCGGCGCCCAATTGCGCACGGGCATTCTCTCGTCGGCGTGGGTTAGGCACGATGCGACGACGGAGGCGCGTCTGGCGCCTCCCGAGTGGTCTACTTGCGGAGCTGAAGCTCCTTGACGAGCGCGCGATAGCGCTCGAGGTCGCGCGCCTGCAGGTAGTTGAGCAGGCGACGCCGCTGACCGACCATCTTGAGCAGGCCGCGCCTGCTGTGATGGTCCTTCTTGTGTGTCTTGAGGTGATCGGTGAGGGTCTCGATGCGCGCCGTGAGGAGCGCTATCTGTACCTCGGGGGAGCCGGTGTCGCCGTCGTGCTTGGCGTGTTTGGCGATGATGGTCTCTTTTGCGTCTTTGGTGACTGCCATGTGTCTCACCTCCCTCTGGGGAGCATCCGGGAACCCAGTCGCGGGTAGGCGGCCCGTGACCGAGAAAGCGGTCGCGCTAGGGTAGCACAGGCGGCGACGCCCGAGAAACCGGCCGTTGGGCGGAGCAGGCTCAGGAGGTGTGACCGGCGAGCGGCCGCAGTCCGACCTCCGCCAGCGCCGCGTCTTCGAGCTCCCCCGTCGCGGCGATGTCGCGGCGCATCTGAGCGACCAGCTCGTCGGCGCCGGCGAAGCGCCGCTCGTCGCGGATCTTGTGCACGAAGTCGAGACGGATCTCGCGGTCGTAGATGTCGCCCTCGAAGCCGAGCAGGAAGGCCTCGACGGTCACGTGGGTGGTCTCTTCGTCGCGGCTCTGGAACGTCGGGTTGTGGCCGATGTTCACGGCGGCGCGGTACCACGCCCCGCCGACGTGCGCTCTGGCCACGTACACCCCGCGCCCGGGGAAGATCGTCCCGGCCTCGACGTCGACGTTGGCGGTCGGCACTCCCAGCGTCCGGCCGCGCTTGTCCCCGTGCACCACGACGCCGGCCGCCGACGGCGGCCGGCCCAGGATGCGGCGCACCTCCTCGAGCTCGCCGTCGTGCAGAAGCCGGCGGATGCGCGTGGAGCTGATCGTGCCGCCGCCCTCCGTCACCAGCGGCACGACGACCGTATCGAAGCCGTGAGCGGCGCCGCACGCACCCAGGTCCGCCGCGTCGCCGGCGCCGGCGGCGCCGAAGTTGAAGTTCTCGCCGACGACGACGACCTGCGCGTGCAGGGTGGCGCTCAGCACCCCGGAGCAGAACTCGGCCGGGGTGAGCGCCGCCATGGCGTCGTCGAACGGCAGAACGACGATCTCGTCCGGGCCGAGCTGGGCGACCAGGCGGACCTTCTCGTCGAGGGAGGTGAGCAGCCGCGGCACCCGGGCGGGGTCCACGACCGCCAGCGGGTGCCGGTCGAACGTCACCACCGCGCAGCCGACACCCCGCTCCGACCCCAGGGCCAGGGCCTTGCGGATGACGGCGCGGTGACCGGCGTGGACGCCGTCGAAGGTCCCGAGAGCGAGAGCTCTCGGGCGGGCTGCGACGGCGGCCAGGTCGGTGACGATCTCCATCAGAGCTTCACGAGCAGCTTCATGGCATGACCCTCGTCGGCCGGCCCGTAGATCGCCACCAGCTCGCCGCGGAACGTCAGGCGCACCGGCTCGCGCGGGCCGCCGGGGAGCCGGGCGCCGTTGCGCACCGCAGCCACCTGCGCGGCCGAGAGCTCGATCCCGGGCATGAACTGGAGAGCGACGGCGGGGGGAAGCAGGCCGGGGATGTGGTCGTCGCCGGCCTCGCGACCCGCGAGGGCCTCCTCGAAGGCGGGCAGGCTCTGCGCCTCCGACAGCCGGAGGTCTCCGGTCGCGGTGCGCGACAGCTGCTCGAGGTGCGCTCCGGCTCCGACCGCCTCGCCGATGTCGATGGCCAGCTGGCGCACGTACGTCCCTTTGGAGCAGGCGATGCGGCAGCGCATGGTCTGGGCGGGCTCGTCGAACCCGAGGACCTCGATGCCGGCGATCTCGACCTCCTTGACCGGGGTCTCGACCGTCTCTCCGCGGTGGGCCTTCTTGTACAGCCGCTCGCCGTCGACCTTGACGGCCGACGTCATCGGAACGCTCTGCAGGACGGTCCCGATGAAGCCGGGCAGCACTTCCTCGACGTCGGCCCGCGCGACCGTCCGGCCGGTCTCGGACAGCGAGCCGGTGAGGTCGCCGGTGTCGGAACGCACGCCGAAGCGCATGGTGCACTCGTACTCTTTGGGGAGGTCGACGAAGAACCTCGCGAGCTTCGTCGCGCGTCCGACGAGCATCACGAGCAGGCCGGTGGCAAACGGATCGAGCGTGCCCGCATGGCCGACCTTCTTCACACCGGGGCGCAGCCGGCTGCGCACGCGCGCCACGACGTCGTGCGATGTGAAGCCCTCGGGCTTGTCCATCAGCAGGACGCCGTCGAGAGGCGCCTTTCGAGTTCTGAACTGAGCCATGCCGTCACCTCCTCTGGAGAGTCGTCACTGGAGAAGCCGGCCGCGAGCCGGTGGCCGCCGCCTCCCTTGAGCGCCGCCACGGCGCTCACGTCGAGCGTGCTCGAGCGCAGACTCACGCGCACTCGCGGCGCGCCCGCCTGCTCCTTGACCAGCGCGGCGGCCTCGACGCCGCCCACGCTGCGCAGGCTCTCGACGATGCCCTCGGTCTCGTGCTCGCCGGCCCCGGCAGCCGCGTAGTCGGCGCGCGCCAGCGTGGCGACCAGCGCCCGGCCGCCCGCCGCGGCGACGGCGCCGTCGACGGCCCGCGCCCACAGGCGCAGGGCGGCCGCGGAACGCTGCTCGTACAGCTCGGCGTACACGGACGTGACGTCCACCCCGGCGTCGACCAGCCGCGCCGCGGCGCGCAGCGTCGACGCCGAGGTCGACCCATGCCGGAAGTGCCCGGTGTCGAACGAGATGCCGGCGTACAACGCAGTGGCCGCCGCCGAAGACGGCGTGAGGCCCAGCCCGCCGGCGACGTCGCAGACCAGCTCGCTCGTGCTGCTCGCGTCGCCGCGCACCAGCCGAAGGTCGCCGAACCCGACGTTGTCGTGATGGTGGTCGACGGTCGCCACGAAGCCGCTCCACGAGGTGATGGGCAGCGCCACCCGCGCGAAGCTCCCGCAGTCGAGGACGTACAGCGAGCGGCCGGGCGGAGGCGTGTCGCGCACGACGGTCACGCCGCCCAGCAGGAGCCGCTCGAGCGGAAGGTGCTCGTCGGCGGCCACGTACAGCGCCGCGGACGCGCCGAGCCTGCCGAAGAGATCCGCCATGCCGGCGGCCGCGCCGAGCGCGTCCGCGTCGGGCTTCTCGTGGACGGCCAGAGCGACGACGGTCTCGGTGCGCATCCGGCGGCAGACGGCCGCGACGTCGGCGCGGAGCGCCTTCACCCCGGCTCCTCGTCGCCACCGGCGGGCGGCCCGTCCTGGGGCGCTTCCACGCCCGCGCCGGCGCCCTCGTCCGCGTCGCCGTCGACGACGATCTCCGGCGGCTCGCTGCCGAGCACCGCCTCTTCGGCCTTCATGAGCTTCTCGATGTGGAGGGCGTTGTCGAGCGTGTCGTCGTAGAAGAACTGCAGCTGGGGGGTACGCTTCATGTGCACGGCGGCGTTGATGCGCGTCTGCAGGAAGCCGCGGGATTTCTCCAGCGCCTGCATGGTCGCCTCACGTTCGGCCTTCTTGCCGAGCACGCTCACGAACACCTTGGCGTGCCGCAGGTCCGACGTCGTCTCGACGCCGGTCACCGTCACGAACCCGATCCGCGGGTCTTTGAGGCCCTCCGCGGTGATGACACGCGACAGTGTCTCCTTGATGTTCTCGTTGATCCTCAGGAGTCGATGTCCCATACCGCCTCCACGGTGTCGCAGGTCTTGAGAAGGACGCGCGCCACTTCGAAGTCGCGTCCATGGAGGTACCGGTCGACGTCGTCGAGGCGCTCGCGGGCCTGCTGGAGCGACGAAGCCGCCAGCACGATGAGCACCCGAGCCCGCTGCCAGGCGTCGTGCAGCCCGACCTCGCTGAAGGACGCCTGGAAGCGGGCGCGCACGGTGTCGCGGAGCGACGCCAGCGGCGCCCGCTTGTCCTTCAGCGAGCGCGCCGCCGGGAAGTGCAGCTCCGCGAGCATGACGCCGATGCAGGCGTCATGCCTCACGGGCGACTTCTCTGGTCTCGTACGCCTCCAGCACGTCACCTTCCTTGACGTCGTTGAAGCCGTCGAGCAGAATGCCGCACTCGAACCCTTCGGCGACCTCACGCGCGTCTTCGGAGAAGCGCTTGAGGGAGCCCATCTTGCCGTCGTGGACGACCACGTCGCTCCGCAGCACGCGAACGTGCGCGTTGCGGGTGACGATGCCGTGCGTGACCATGCAGCCCGCGATGGTGCCGAGCTTGGACGCCTTGAAGATCGTCCGTACCTCCGCCTGCCCAAGGACGACCTCTTCGATCGTGGGCTTGAGCATGCCGACCAGAGCCGCCGTGATGTCCTCGGTGACCTTGTAGATCACGCGGTACGTGCGGACGTCCACGCCCTCGCTCTCGGCCAGCGTCGTGGCCGCGGGGCTCGGGCGCACGTTGAACCCGATGATGATGGCGGCCGACGCGCTCGCGAGCATGACGTCGTTCTCGTTGATGCCGCCGACACCGGAGTGGATGACCCTGACCTTGACTTCGGGGTGCTGGATCTTGAGCAGCGCGTCGCTGAGGGCCTCGAGACTGCCCTGCACGTCGGCCTTGACGACCAGGTTGAGGTCGAGCACCTTGCCGGCGGCGATGCGCGCGAAGACGTCGTCGAGCGTGAGCGCGTGCTGCTTCGCCAGCGCCTCGGTCTTGAGCCGGTTGGCGCGCTTCTGCGCCAGCGACCGCGCCGCCCGCTCGTCCTTGACGACCCGGCAGAACTCGCCGGCGACGGGCAGCTCGTCGAAGCCGATGATCTCG